>JBILOA010000004.1:0-15771 GCA_044374735.1 Pirellulales bacterium
GTGCCCTGGATACTCCCCGGCGAGCACCCGCCCCTCGGCATCGGCCCACCAGCCGTGAAGATCGAGATCGTGCTCCCACAGGAGCCGCTCGCCCAGCGCAGCCCGGTGCAGGGCGTCGGCGAGTGATTCGACCCGGTCGCGCATCGCGAGTTTGCCGAGCCACGCTGCCGGGATGCCGCTCGCGCCGTGCATCGCCCCGGCCAACTGCCCGGCGATCGCCGCGGTCGTGTCGGCATCGTCACCCAGGTTCGTCGCCCGCAGGATTGCATCCCGGAAATCCCGCGCTCCGGCGACCGCCCAGATCGCGGCCTCGAGCGCCGCGATGCAGTAGCCCGTCCCGCGGATCGCCGGCGGCTCCTTGCGCCGCCAACTCCCGCGGACCACGGCTTCCACTGCGTCGTGGAGATGGCCATGGGTCCAGAAGCCTGGATCGAAGACCTGCTCTGTCGGCTCGCCGCGAAGGAGCGCTGCGGTCATCGCCGCCAGCACCCGGCAGGCGTCGACCGGCCGCCGGGCCGGGTGCGTCGGGAGGCTCGATGCGGCCGCCTGCTCCACCACGGCCTCAGGATCATGGGACCAGCGAATCGCAACCGGCGCCAGCCGCATCAGCGAGCCATTGGCCGCCGACTCCTCGTCGGGATTGGGATCATGGGGCTCACCCGTCTGGGCGAACCGCGCAAGCTGCTGGCGGGTGGTCCCGCCGATGTCAAAGCACCGACCGGTCGCGGAAAAGTATCCCTCCCGCCACCAGCGGACGTAGCGGCGCATCTGGTCGGCCGGTTCGTGTCCACCACACTCGACGAGCGACTCCGCGAGGCAGAGCGCCATCGAGGTGTCGTCGGTCCATTGGCCCGGCTCGAGCCCGAAGGGACCACCGCCGACCATGTCGGACACCGGCTCGAAGCTGCCCGGGGCCCGAAACTCCACGGTCGTGCCCACCGCGTCGCCGGCGGCGAGCCCGAGCAGGGCCCCACGAGCCCGGTCACGCAGAACTTCCGCTGCGGTCATGACGCTTGGTTCCCCACCAGCGGGCTCACGTGCAGGAGTTCGATCCCCGGCGTGCCACTCCGACGGATCGCTGTCGGTCTCGCCGGCGAGCCGCATGATACGCTCCGCCAACCGTCTCGTTCGCCGGCCGTCATCAGCCCGCATGTGAGCGGTGGCGGCACTCGCGTGGTTGGCGGATTGCCGTATGCTACGAACATCGGACGCGCTTCAGGGAGGCCCGCGGCATGATTCCACCGACCAGGCACTGGATGTTTGGGCCGCTCGCGGCCCTGTCGCTCGCGGCCACGCTCGCCGCCGCCGAGCCGACGTGGACCCAGTGGCGTGGGCCCGGACGCGACGGCTTCGTGGCCGCTGCCGACTGGCCCGACGGCCTGGCCCCGGAGCGGCTCGCGAAGCGCTGGCGCATGGACCTGGGCCCGAGCTACTCGGGGCCGGTGCTGGCGGGCGAGCTGGTGATCGTCACCGAGACCCGCGACAAGCAGACGGAACGCGTCCGGGCCCTCGACCGCGGCACCGGGCAGGAGCGGTGGCACGTCGAGTGGGAGGGCTCGATGAGCGTGCCCTTCTTCGCCGCCTCCAACGGCTCGTGGATCCGGGCCACTCCCTGCGTCGATGAGGGCCGCGTCTTCGTGGCCGGCATGCGGGACGTGCTCGTCTGCCTCGAGGCCGCCACCGGCAAGGAACTCTGGCGGGTCGACTTCATGGAGGCGATGAAGAGCCCGCTGCCCGCCTTCGGCTTCGTCTCGAGCCCGCTGGTGATCGGCCCGCACGTCTACGTGCAGGCCGGAGCCGGCTTCGTGAAGCTGGAAAAGGCCACCGGCAAGATCGTCTGGCGGGTGCTCGACGACGGCGGCGGGATGTCGGGCAGCGCGTTCTCCTCGCCGTACCGGTGCGTGCTCGACGGCATGCCGCAAATCCTCGTCCAGACCCGCAACGATCTGGCAGGCGTCGATCCCGAGGCCGGCACCGTCCTCTGGAAGACGGGCGTCGAGGCCTTTCGGGGGATGAACATCGTCACGCCCACCGTGCACGACGGCAAGGTGTTCACGACCAGTTATGGCGGCGGATCGTTTCTGTTCGCGGTCGATCCCAGTCAGCAGGAGAAGCCCGTCGAACAACTCTGGCGCAACAAGGTGCAGGGCTACATGTCGAGCCCGATCGTGATCGGCGGCCACGCCTACGTGCACCTCCGTAACCAGCGGTTCGCCTGCCTCGACCTGGCCACCGGCAAGGAGGCCTGGATCACGAAGCCCTTCGGCAAATACTGGAGCATGGTGGCGGCGGGCGACCGGATCCTGGCCCTCGACGAGACGGGCGACCTGCGGCTGATCCGGGCCACGCCCGCGGCCTTCGAACTCGTGGGCGAGGCGAAGGTGGCCGAGCAGGAGAGCTGGGCCCATCTGGCCGTGGAGGGCCGCGAGCTCTACGTCCGCGACCTCGAGGGGCTCACGGCCTACGAGTGGAAGTGAGCCGCCAGGCCAGCTTGGCCAGTTCGATCACCGTCACCGGCACGAGCGAGAGGCCGGCGACGATGAGCCAGTCGTGCCCCAGTTGCGAGCCCACCTGAAACACGTCCTGGGCGTAGGGCAGCGTCACGATGCTCACCTGCAGAAGCATCGAGACCGCGATCGCCCCCAGCAGCCAGGGGTTCGTGAAGAAGCCGAGCTCGAAGGCCGTCACGCGGTCGCTGCGGCAACCGATCGCGAAGAACAGCTGACTGAAGGCCGCCACGCAGAAGGTTACCGTCCGCGCATGCGGCAGCCGGCCGGGATCGCCGCCCCACGTCCACCAGAAGGCGGCCAGCGACACCGCCGCCACGATCAGGCCGTGGGCCAGGATCAACGCCCCGCGGGCCGGCGTGATCACCGCCTCCCGCGGCGGCCGCGGCGGTCGCTCCATGATGTCGGCCTCCGGCGGCTCGAGGCCGAGCGCCAGCGCCGGCAGCCCGTCGGTGACGAGATTGAGCCACAGGATCTGGATCGCCGCCAGGGGCGCGGGCCAGCCCGCCAGCGCCGCCACGAACATCACGAGCACCTCACCCGCGTTGCATGAAAGCAGGTAGTGGATGAACTTCTGGATGTTGTCGTAGATGCCGCGCCCCTCCTCGACGGCCGCCACGATCGAGGCAAAGTTGTCGTCGATCAGCACCATGTCGGAGGCCGCCTTCGTGACGTCCGTGCCCGCGATTCCCATCGCGATCCCGATGTCGGCGGCCTTGACCGCCGGGGCGTCGTTGACGCCGTCGCCGGTCATCGCCACCACGGCACCGGTTTGCTCCAGGGCCTCGACCACGCGCAGCTTGTGCTCCGCCGAGACGCGGGCGTAGACGGCGACCGTGGGCACCGCCGCGATCAGCGCCGCCTCGTCGAGCCGGTCGAGCTCGGCGCCGGTCACGGCCCGCCCCGCCCCGTCGGTGAGCCCAAGCTCGCGGGCGATCGCCAGGGCGGTCGCGGGATGGTCGCCGGTGATCATCACGGGCCGGATCCCGGCCGAGCGACACCGGCCGATCGCCCGCTTGGCCTCGTCGCGGGGCGGGTCGATCATCCCCACGAGTCCCACATGCACGAGCCCCCGCTCGGCCTGGTCGGGCTCCCGCTCCACCGACTCGTCGGCGGAGAGCGGCCGGCACGCGAGCGACAACACCCGCAAGGCCTGGTCGGCCAGCCCCTCGGCCGCGGCGAGGATCTCCCGCCGCCGGGCGGCGCCGAGCGGCACGTCGGCGCCGTCGACCCGCTCGGCCTCACAGCAGGGCAGCACCGCTTCGGTGGCCCCCTTCGTCTCGAGCATCCGACGTCCGTTGGCGAGCTTCACGACCACGCTCATCCGCTTGCGGTCGGAGTCGAAGGGGATCTCGAACACGACCGGCTCCGCCGGCTCGTCCCGCGAGATGCCCCCCTTCATCGCCGCCACCACGAGCGCGCCCTCGGTGGGATCTCCCACCACCTGCCAGGCGGCTCCGCTGCCGCCGGGCCGCACCTCGGCGTTGTTGCAGCGGGCCGCGATCTCGAGCAGCCGCGCGAGGTCGGGCTCCGCGGCGACCCGCGTGGCGGCGCCGCCCGGCGCGTCCGCGATCGCGTCCACCCTGATGAACTCCCCCTGGGGCGCATAGCCCGCGCCGGTCACGTGCCAGCGGCCGCCGGAGGTCACCACCTCCCGCACGGTCATCTCGTTGCGGGTCAGCGTGCCCGTCTTGTCCGAGCAGATCACCGTGACGCTGCCGAGGGTCTCGACGCTCGGCAGCCGTCGCACCAGCGCGTTCCTGGCCACCATCCGCTGCAGGCCGATCGCCAAGACCACCGTGACCACGGCCGGCAGCCCCTCGGGGACCGCCGCCACCGCCAGGCTGACCGCCCGCAGGAGCACCTCCGTGAAGGTACCGTCCGCCCACATCGCTCCGAGCCCGCGATGCCGCCACACCTCGAGCCCGAAAATCACCGCCACCACCGCCAGGGAGACGACGATCAGGATCCGGCCGAGTTCCGTCAGTCGTCGCTGCAGCGGGGTGGTCTCGGGCGGGGCGGCCTCGAGCAGGCTGGCGATCCGGCCCAGTTCGCTCTCCATCCCGGTCGCCACGACCACCGCCGCCGCGTGGCCGGCGGCCACGACGGTGCCGGCGTGGACCATCGTCGCCCGGTCACCGAGGGGAGCGTCGGCCGCCACGGTCGCCGCCGCGGCCTTGTCCACCGACACACTCTCACCTGTCAGCGAGGCCTCCTGGAGCCGCAGCGAAAACGACTCCACGAGCCGGGCGTCGGCCGGCACGGCGTCGCCCGCCTCCAGTTCGATCCGGTCACCGGGCACGACCTCTCGAACGGGAATCGAGTGGGCGTGGCCGTCGCGGATCACCTTCGCCAGCGGTGCGGCCAGCCGCTGGAGCGCCGCCAGCGCCGCCTGGGCCCGCTCCTCCTGAAACAGGCCGATCACGCTGTTGACCAGCACGATCGCCACGATCGCGGCGGCGTCGGCCCAATCGCCGAGCGCTCCGGCGATTCCCGCCGCGACGAGCAGGATCACGACCATCAGTTCGCGGAATGGCCGCAGGAGCTTCGTCCACCAGGGCTCGGGCCGCCGCTCGCGGAGCACGTTGTCGCCCCACACCGTCCGGCGGCGTTCGGCCTCGGCGGCGGCGAGGCCGCGGACCGGATCGGTCGCGAGCCGCTCGGCGACGGCGACCGGCGGCAGCGCATGCCAAGCCGCTCGGTCGCCAGCGGCACCGGGCATCGGTTCCTCTACCCCGCGCGCCGCCGCAGCTCGAACAGCGAATCCGCGCCGTCGCGGACGCCCCGGCGGCTGAGCGGCTTGGCCAGGATCAGCCCGGCGACGAATCCGGCCACGTGGGCGGAGTAGGCCACGCCCCCGCCTCCGCCGCCGGCGTCGAAGAAGCCGCTGACCACCTGGAACAAAAACCAGATGCCCACGGCCACGTAGCCCGGCACGTCGATCATCATCCGTAAGGCGATCACGCTCACCCGCCGGTTGGGATGGAGCACGAGGTATCCGCCGAGCACGCCGGAGATCGCCCCACTTGCCCCGAGGCAGGGCGTGAGCGCGGCCTCACCGGTGGCGTTCAGGGCGACGAAGGCCAGCGACGCGAGCACCCCGCAGGCGAGGTAGAAGAGCAGATACGAGGCGTGGCCCATGTCGTCTTCGATGTTGTCGCCGAAGATCCACAGGAACCACATGTTGCCGAGCAGGTGCATCACGCTGCCGTGCATGAAGATCGCCGTCAGCAGGGTGAGCCAGACGGGAATCGGCGTCTTCCGCAGGCCGGGGTCCGCGACTTCCACCGGCCCCTGGGGGGTGTTCACGACCCGCATCTGCGGCTCGGTCTCGATGTCCTGGCCGGAGATGATCTCCGCCGGCACCTGCACGTAGGCCATCGTGAAGCTTTCGTCGATGCCGGCGGGCCGGAAGCCCTGCTGGAGCACGGCGAACACGAACACGTTGGCGACGATCAGGGCGATCGTGACGAACGGAAAGGTGACCCGATCGGAGTTGTCGTCGCCAATCGGAAAAACCATCTGTCCACCGGGGTGTGAGGGGGAGCCTGCGGCGGCGCTGCCGGTCGCAGCGGCAAGGATATCCGCGGGCCACGAGCGGAGCGAACCCTGCCCGGCGAGCCGAATCCAGGCTGGGGGGACGCGGGGTGTTGAAGCATTACGGACGCCGGACTATTATCCGAGCGGCGACGCGGGTGTTGCCGGAATCTTCCCCGCGGTGCCACCCCCCGTCGGCTGCCGGACACGTCCTTCGAGGCCATGTCCGGAGGGCACTCCCGGCGACAGCAGCAGGGCCGCAGCCATGATCCGCTTCTTCCGGCAGGGGTGCTTCGGCACCCGGATCGCTCGTCGTTCCTCCTCGCTCTCCGCCCGCAGGGCCGGCACCGATGGAAGGCCCTCGGCCGCCCACGAACCGCTCGAGCGGCGGGCCATGCTCTCGGCCGACACCGCCGGCCTGACCCGACAGATTGACTGGCATGGTCGCGGCGTCGAGGTGCACGCCGACAGCTGGATCGCCCGGACGTCGGCCACGCAGGCTGGCCAACTCGGCCTCGCCGCCGGCTGGCAGGCCGAATCGCTCGGCGAAGGCTTCTTTGCGGTGTCGACCCCGGGCGCGGGCGTGGCCGACGTGACCGGCTGGGCGGCCGGCTCCCCGCTCGTGTCGTACGTGGAGCCCGACTTCGTGATCGCGCCGGCGGCGATCCCCAACGACCCCTCGTTCGGTTCGCTCTGGGGGCTGCACAACAGCGGACAGTCAGGCGGCGTCGTCGACGCCGACATCGACGCCCCCGAGGCCTGGGACACCACCACCGGCTCCCGCAGCGTCGTGATCGCCGTGATCGACACGGGCGTCGACTACACCCACCGCGACCTGGCGGCCAACGCCTGGCGAAACCCGGGGGAGATCGCCGGCGACGGCCTCGACAACGACGGCAACGGCTTCGCCGACGACGTGTTCGGCTGGGACTTCGCCAACCGCGACGCCAACCCGATGGACGACAACGGCCACGGCACGCACGTCGCCGGCACGATCGGCGCCGTGGGGGGCAACGGCACCGGCGTGGTCGGGGTGAACTGGCAAGTGTCGATCATGGCCCTCAAGTTCCTGTCGGGCACCGGCAGCGGATCGACGAGCGGGGCGATCGGCGCGATCAACTACGCCACCCGGATGAGGCGCGACTTCGGCGTCAACGTGGTCGCCACCAACAACAGCTGGGGGGGCGGGGGATTCTCGGCCTCGCTCCGCGATGCGATCGAAGCCGGAGGCCGGGCCGGCATCCTGTTCGTGGCGGCGGCGGGCAACGACGGCACCGACAACGACGGCACGCCCCATTACCCCTCGAACTACGGCGACGATGCCGTGATCTCCGTCGCGGCCACCGACCGGTCGAACCGGCTGGCGAGTTTCTCGAACTTCGGTGCCACGAGCGTGCACGTGGCCGCTCCCGGCGCGAGCATCACCTCGACGCTGCCGGGCAACCGCTACGGCAGCTACAGCGGCACCTCGATGGCCACGCCCCACGTGGCGGGCATCGTGGGCCTGATGGCGGCCGCCAACCCGGCGGCCACGGCCGCGGAGATTCGCACCGCGATCCTGTCCACGACCACGTCCGTCGCGGCCCTCGCGGGGCGGATGACGACCGGCGGCCTGGTGAACGCGGCAGCCGCCGTGACGGCGATCCTGCCGGTGACCCCCGTCGATCCCGGCACCCCGCCCGTGACCGAGCCGCCCGTCACGGAACCGCCCGTGACCGAGCCGCCCGTCACGGAACCGCCGGTCACCGAGCCGCCCGTGACCGAGCCGCCCCCCGTGATCCCGGACGTGGGCCAGGTGATCGCCACCGCGATGCCCGTCGCGGCCGCCCCGGGCGAGGTGAGGCTCTCCGGGATCATCGGCGACGGCCGCTTCGGCGATCGGGACGTCGACATGTATCAGGTTCAGGTCGGGGCCGGCCAGACGCTCGTGATCGACATCGACGCCCGGAGCCTGCCCGACGGCTCCACGCTCGACAGCTTCCTGCGGGTGTTCGACGCCCGCGGCGTGCAGCGGAAGTTCAACGACGACTTCGGCGGCTCGCTCGATAGCCGGCTCTTCATCCGCCCGCAGAAGGCGGGCATCTTCTACGTCGGCGTCTCCGGGTATCGCAACTCGCGGTACGACGCCCGGACGAGCCGGGGCGCCCGCGACGGCTCGACCGGCGACTATCAGTTGGCGCTCACCTTCGGCGAGGTGCCGGCCCGCCGCCGGACGGCCGACGTCATTCGGATGCTCGGGTTCGCCGACGCCGCTTCGCAAGCGCAGCCCCAGAGCCGCCCAGACCTGTTCGCCGCCTTGGGCGCGAAGCGGATCCGCCGCTGACGCCGCGGCCGGCCGCTACCGCGTGAACCGGTGCACCATCACGTGCCGGTACGTCTGGCCGGGCTCGAGCCGCACGCTCGGCCAGTCGGCGTGGTGGATGGAGTCGGGAAACTTCTGCGTCTCCAGGCAGATCGCGGCGTTGGGACCGTAGACGACGCCATCCTTCCCCTTCAGTGAGCCGTCGAGGAAGTTGCCCATGTAGACCTGGATGCTCGGCTGGTCGGAGTGGATCTCGAGCGTGCGGCCGCTCTTCGGATCGCGGAGTACCGCCGCCTTGCGGAGCACGCCGTCGGGCTTCCAGCCCCGCAGCACATAGGCGTGGTCGACGCCACGGGGCGTGCCCGGCGGGGCGTTCGGCGGCAAGGTCTCGATCGCTCCGCCACACCGGGCCCACGGCGCTCGCTCCGGGCGGAAGTCGAAGCTCGTGCCCTCGACCGGCGCCCAGGCGCCGGTGGGGATCCCGCCGTCGTCGACCGGCAGGTAGCGGTCGGCCTCCACGGCGAGTTCGTGATCCTTGATCGTCCCCGAGGCCTGCCCGGCGAGGTTCCAGTAGGAGTGATGCACCATGTTGACGACGGTCGGGGCGTCGCTGGTCGCCGACATCTCCACGACCAGTTCGCCGGCGGGCGTCAGCGTGTAGACGGCCTTGGCCACCAGCTTGCCGGGGTAGCCCTCCTCGCCATCCGGCGAGACGAGTTCGAATTCGACGGCCGGCCCCTTCGCCGTGGCCCGCGGGGTGGCCTTCCAGAGTTTCTTGTCGAAGCCCTCGACCCCGCCGTGGAGATGATTCGCGCCGTTGTTGGTCGCCAGCGTGTGGGTCTTGCCCGCGAGTTCGAAGCGGCCGGCGGCGATCCGGTTGGAACAGCGGCCGCAGATCGCGCCGAAGTAGGGATGGCCCGCGAGGTAGCCGGCCAGCGAATCGAAGCCAAGCACCACGTCGACTGGCTTGCCCGCCTGGTCGCCCGCGGCCGGAGGCACGATGAAGCTCGTGAGGATCGCGCCGTAGTCGGTGATCGTCGCCTTCCAGCCGCCGGGCACCTCGAGCGTGTAGAGGCTCGCCTCGCGGCCATCGGGGAGCTTGCCGAAGGGGCGAACCGTGGGGATGGTGGCAGGCGACGCGGCCTCGGCAGGCATGGGTTTCTCCACGGCGGATGCGGGGGGTGCCACGGCCACGAAGGCCAGGCCGGCGCACACCGCCGACGTCGCCCACCTCCAGACCGGAACCGACAGCCGTACGCGAGTCATCGTGGCGGACCCCCAAGGGAAGGGAAACGCCCGAGATGATAACAGCCCTGCCGGCACGCGAAAGCCGCCTCAGGCCGCTTGCTGCATCTTCGCCGGAGAACGGCTCTTGGCGGGGCTGGCCGAGGCCGCCTCCTCCTGCTTGAGCTCGATCCAGCCGTCGACGCTCCAGGGCCCGCCGCCGAACGCCATCAGCGTCAGCAGGCCTCCGGCGATGGCGAGATTTTTCATGAACTGGATCGTCTGCGCCTGTCGCATCGCGGCGTCGGCGACGTTCCAGAAGTCGTGGAAGTAGAAGGTCGCGGCGCCGAGGAACACGAACAAAAACGCCGCGCCGATCCGCGTCCAGGCCCCCGCGATCACCGACAGCCCGCCGATCAAGAGCAGGCCGATCGCGCCGAACAGCGCGAACTTCGGATTGGGAACGCCCTCCGAGGCCATGTATTCGGCCGTCTGCTGGAACTGTGGGATCTTGTTGCCCACCGCGCTCATCAGGAAGATCACGGCGATCAACAGACGGGCCAGGAGCGAGACGAATCCCTTGACGATCGTCGCGAACTGTTCCATGGCGGCGGCCTCCACGCTCCCCGGCGGCATGCCGAAGGGCGGGGATGATGGCGAAGCGGCGCGGCCGGGGCAAGCCCGGAATCAGCCGGGAAAACCCGGCTCGTCCCGCGTGATGCAGTGCAGGGCGCCGCGGCCGCGGACGAGCGCCCGGCAGTCGACCGGCTCGACCCGCCGCTCGGGGAAGCACTGCTCGAGGCAGCGCAGGGCCGGCTCGTCGGTGGGCGATCCGAACACGGGCACGGCGACCAGGCCGTTGGCGACGTAGAAGTTGAGGTGGCTCGCCGGCAGCTGCGTGCCCTCGAAGGCGAACCGGGCCGGGATGTCGATGGGGATCACCTCCAGCCGCCGGCCCGCCGCGTCGCGGAGCGTGGCGAGCCGCTCGAGGTTGGCGGCGAGCGCCGCGTGGTTGGGGTCGCCGCGGTCGGGCTGTCGCGCGGCGAGCACGCGGCCGGGGGCCACGAACCGGGCGAGCTGGTCGATGTGGCCATCGGTGTCGTCGCCGGCCAGGTCGCCGCCGACCCAGAGCACCGCCTCGACACACAGCCACCGCCGCAGCGCCGCCGCCATCCGCTCCCGGTCGAGGCCGGCATTGCGGCGGTCGTCCACGACGCACTTCTCGTTGGCGAGGATCGTTCCCGCGCCGTCGGTTTCGATCGCGCCCCCTTCGAGCACGACGCCCGGGACGAACGGCTCGAGGCCGAGGTGCGTCGCGATCGACCGGCTCACGCGGCCGTCGTCGTCCCAGGGCGGATACTTGCCGCCCCAGGCATTCCAGTCCCAGGCCACGGCGGCCCGCGGCGGCGCAGCGGCGGAGGCATCGCCCCGCCGCAGCAGGAACACCGGCCCGGTGTCGCGGACCCACGAGTCGTTGGTCGGGATCGGCACGAACTCGACGTTCGCCACGCCCGCCAGCCGCTCCCTGGGCTCGTTCAGGAGCGACTCCGAGCCGATGATCCGCACCGGTTCGTGCGCCGCGATCACCCGCGCGAGTTGCTCGTACACCAGCGGGATCGGCTCGAACGGCCCCAGCCAGGTGCGGCGGCGGTGCGGCCAGGCCAGCCAGGTGGCGGCGTGCGGCTCCCACTCGGCCGGCAGCCGGTAGCGCTTCGGGTCGGGCGGCGTCATCTCAGCCTCCCCAGCGGTCGACGAGGCCGCCGTAGGCGTCGATCCGCCGGTCGCGGAAGAAGGGCCAGCGGGTCCGCGACCACTCGATCCGGCCGAGGTCGCAGTCGCAGACGAGCACCTCCGGCGTGTCGTGCGCGGCGAGCGCCAGCCGCTGCCCGTTGGGGGCGTAGACCACGCTCGCGCCCCAGAACACGAGCGACCCCTCGCGGCCGGTGCGGTTCACCGCCGCCACGAACACGCCGTTGGCGATGGCGTGGCTCCGGAGCATCGTGTCCCAGGATTCATACTGCTCGGCGTGGAGCGATTCCTCGCCGTCGAGCCAGCCGATCGCAGTCGGATAGAAGATCACCTCGGCCCCCGCCATGGCCGTGAGACGGGCCGCCTCGGGATACCACTGGTCCCAGCAGACGAGCGGCCCCACCGCGAGCCGACTCGTGGGAATGCTCATGAAGCCCGTGTCGCCCGGCGCGAAGTAGAACTTTTCGTAGTAGTGGGGGTCGTCGGGGATGTGCATCTTGCGGTACACGCCCGCGGTCGAGCCGTCGGCGTCGAACACGACGGCCGTGTTGTGGAACAGGCCCTGGGCCCGCCGCTCGAACACGCTCCCCACGAGCACCACGCCGTGCTCCTTGGCCGCCGCAGCGAGCCGCTCGGTGAGCGGCCCGGGCACGCCCTCCGCCTCGACGAACTTCGCGTGCTCCTCGGCCTGGCAGGGATAATGGCCCGCGAACAGCTCCTGGAGGCAGACGACCGTGGCCCCCTGCCCCGCCGCCGCCGCGATCCCGGCCAGCGCCTGGCGGATGTTCGCCTCGCGGTCGCCCGTGCAGGCCGCCTGCACGAGACCGAGACGGACGCTGGTGGGCCGCGCGGGCGACGTGGTGCTCTTCATGGCCCACATCCTACGGCCGCCACCGCCGCAAGGGTCGCGATTCGGCGAGCCGGCCAATGCCGGGCCCCCGCGCGGCGACTCATCCCGCCACCGCCTGCTCGAGCCGGGCGGCCGGAACGGGGAACTGATCGGCGAGCTCGGCCACCTCGGCGCGGATCGTGTCGAGCACGCCCTTGTCGTCGGGGCTCTTGAGCGCCCGGAGGATCCAGGCGGCGATCCGGCTCATCTCGTCGGTGCCCAGGCCGCGGGTGGTCAGCGCCGGCGTGCCCAGGCGGATGCCCGAGGGATCGACCGGCTTCCGCTCGTCGTAAGGGATCATGTTCTTGTTGCAGGTGATCCCGCAGCGGTCGAGCGTCTCCTCGGCGAGCTTGCCGCCGATGCCCAGGGGCGTGACATCGACGAGCATCAGGTGGTTGTCGGTGCCGCCGCTGACGAGCTTCACGCCGCCCGAGGCCAGCGCCGCGGCCAGCGTCCGCGCGTTGTCGATCACCCGTCGGCCGTAGGCCTTGAAGTCAGGCTTGAGCGCCTCGGCAAAGGCCACCGCCTTGCCGGCGATCACGTGCATCAAAGGGCCGCCCTGCTGCCCCGGGAACACCGAGCGGTCGAGATCCTTGGCGTGGGCCTCGCGGCACATGGCGATCCCGCCCCGGGGGCCGCGGAGGGTCTTGTGGGTGGTGCTGGTGACGAAGTCGGCGACGGGCACCGGGTTGTCGTGCAGCCCCGCCGCGACGAGGCCCGCGTAGTGGGCCATGTCGACCATCAGCTTCGCCCCGACCTCCCGGGCGATCTCGGCGAACCGGCCGTGGGGAATCTCCCGGGGATACGCGCTCGCCCCGGCCACGATCAGCTGCGGCTTGTGCTCGCGGGCGAGCCGGGCCACCTGGTCGAAGTCGAGCAGGTGGTCGTCGCGTCGAACCCCGTAATGGACGAACTTGTAAAAGATGCCCGAGGCGTTGAGCTTCATGCCGTGGGTCAGGTGGCCGCCGTGGGCCAGGTCGAAAGCCAAGACCGTGTCACCCGGCTTGATGGCGGCCAGGTAGACCGCGGCGTTGGCCTGGCTGCCGGAATGGGGCTGCACGTTGACGTGCTCGGCGCCGAACAGGCTCTTCAACCGCTCGCGGGCCAGGTCCTCTACCTTGTCGACGAACTCGCAGCCGCCGTAGTACCGCCGACCGGGGTAGCCCTCGGCGTATTTGTTGGTCAGCACGCTGCCCACCGCCTGCATCACGGCGGGGCTCGTGAAGTTCTCGCTGGCGATCATCTCGAGGCCGTCCTGCTGCCGCACCTGCTCGGCGGCGATGGCCGACCAGACCTCGGGATCCTCCTGCTCGAGAATGTTCACGGGCATGCCTCCTGCGGGGTGATGACGTTGCTCCATCATAGGCGCATGGTCGCCGGTTCGCACCGGCCTCGCGCCCCGGCCGCGGGAAATGCCCGTCGCCACCGGGCCGGTCGAGGTTCTCCGGCCATCTCAGTCGAGCATCAGCGGCTCGGGCATGAAGGTCAGCACCGGGATCGCGAACATCGCCAGGCCCAGGGCCGTGCGCAGCGGATCGAGCGGCTCCCGTTCCTCGCGGATCGGCGGATGGTCCACGCCCAGGAAGGTCACCATCACCACCGGTGCCACCCAGTTGAGCCGGCCGCTGACCACCACCGCCAGGATCGCCGTGATCAGCGCGGCCCGGGCCACCCAGTTGCCCCGGCGGCCGAAGACGGCGTAGCAGATGTGGCCGCCGTCGAGCTGGCTGACGGGGATCATGTTGAGTCCGGTCACGAGCAGCCCCATCCAGCCCGCCATGAAGAGCGCGTTGGGGGCCACGGTCGTGCCGGGTGCCAGATCGGGTCGCAGGAGCCCCTGCAGCCAGACGGCGAACGGCGCCAGCGCGAACGGATTGCTGCCGTCGGCCGTGCCGGACAAGAGCCCGAGGGCCAGGAGTGGCACGGCCACCACGAGGCCCGCCAGTGGCCCGGCCACGGCGATGTCGAACAGCTGCCGCCGGTCGGACTTCGAGCCGTCCATCCCGATCACGGCGCCGAGTGTGCCGGTGAGCAGGATCGGCATCGGGATGAAGAACGGGGGCGTGGCGGGAATGCCGTGGAGCTTGGCCGCGATGAAGTGGCCGGCCTCGTGAGCGGTGAGCACTGCCATCACCGTGGCCATGTAGAGGAGTCCGCGGTCCCAGTGACCGGTGACGGCCTCGGCGATGCCGGCGTCGTCCACGCCGAGCAGGAGTGGCTGCCAGCCCACCGCCCCGGCGGCGAAGGTGGTGAGGCAGGTGAGCAGATAGAGCAGCTCCGGGAGTCGGACTCGCCGGGGGGGGCGGCGCTCAACCAACTTCGGACCGGGCGCCAGCAGGCTCTCGAGTTCGCTCGGCGAATGGTGGTCGGAGGATCGCATGACGGCGTCACCGCAGGATATAGGCCGGCGGGCGGTTCTGATACACTCCGCTTCCCGCGTACCGCCGCCGGCGACGATCACCCTTCGGGAGAGAATCCTGCCATGACCGCCCTCCGCCACCTGCTCATCATCGCGGTCCTCGCGTCCGCATCCCTCGGCGGCGCGGCCCGCGCTGCCGAGCCCGCCGTGGTCGCGGTCGTGGCCGTGGATGGCTACGCCGATCTCAAGAAACAGATCGGGTGGTTCGGGGAGCGCGTGGGCAATCCCACCCTCGCGGCGCTGGCCGAGTCGTTCGTGATGATGGCCACGCAGTTCAAGGGCCTCGCCGGGCTCGACGTCAACCGGCCGGCGGGCGTGATCGTGACCGCCGACGGCGAGACGCCGGTGATCCACGGCTACGTGCCGGTCAAGGATCTCGGCAAGCTGCTCGAGACGCTTCAGGGCGTGATCGGGCCGGCCGAGCAGGCCGGAGACAAGCGGGTGATCACGGTGCCGGGCGGCCCGCCCCTCGAGATCGTCGAAGCCGGCGGCTGGGCGATCATCTCGCCCCAGGGCAGCCCGGCCGGAGCGACCAACCCCGAGAAGCTGATCGCGGCCGTTGCCGAGGCGTATTCGATCGGCGCGAAGCTGTTTCCGTCGCAGATGCCCGAGGCGATGCGGAACCAGGTACGGGCGGCCATCGAGCAGGGCGCCGCCATGGCCGCCGAGCAGGGGCCGCCGGTCGACGCCGCCGCGGTGACCGCCACCGTGGAGAGCCTGGCCGAGACGGAGGCGCTGTATCTCGGCGTGGCGATCGACCTCCCCAAGGAGCGGGTGTTTTTCGAGAGCCGCACCGTGATGCTGCCCGACTCGCCGGCGGCCACGGTCTGGGAGAGCGCCGGCCGCACGACCAACGCCCTGGCGCTGCCCGCCGGTGGTGACGGCAAGCCGGCGGCCATCCGAGCGCATCATGCGCAGGCCGTGTCGCCAGCCGCCCGGCCGGCGCTCGAGGCCACGCTTGCCCAGGTGCTTCCCGCCGGCAGCGGCGATCCGGTCACCGACGCGATCTTCGGCCTAGTTCAGGATCTCGTCGGCGCGATGCTCGACGCCGGAAGCCTCGAGGCCGCGCTCGCGGTCGACACCACCGTCGCCAAGGCCGACGCCCTCCTCCCGGCCGTGACGCTCGCCGCGCGGATCAAGGATG
>JBILOA010000172.1:0-4910 GCA_044374735.1 Pirellulales bacterium
ACAAAGCCGCCGCGTTAGGCTGGCGACCCAGCCAGGAGTGCGCCGCGTGCCGGATCCGACCACCATCGCCCCCGATCTCGCCGGCAAGACGGTGTTCGCGATCGACCTGTTGTCGCGGGCCTATCAACTGTTTCACGCGCTGCCCGAGATGACGGCCCCCGACGGGCGGCCGGTGTCGGTGGTGTTCGGCATGGTGCGCGACCTGCTCGACGTCATCGAGAAGAAGCGGCCCGACTACCTGTTCTGCGGGATGGACGCGGCCGGGCCGACGTTCCGGCACGAGAAGTTCGAGGCCTACAAGGCCAACCGCGCGGAGATGCCCGCCGACCTCGTGCCCCAGATTCCGCTCGTCCGCCGGCTGCTCGACGTGATGGGCATCCCCTGCCTGGAGCTCGCCGGCTACGAGGCCGACGATATTCTCGCCACGCTCGCCACGCGGACCGTCGCCGCGGGGGGCGAGTGCACGATCGCCACCAGCGACAAGGACGCCCGCCAACTGCTTGGCGACCAGGTGCGGCTGTTGAACCTGCGGACCAACGCCCCCCTCGGGGCGGCGGAACTCGAAGCCGAGTGGGGCATCCGGCCCGACCAGGTGGTCGATTTCCTCGCGCTCGTGGGCGATGCCGTCGACAACGTGCCGGGGGTGCCCGGCATCGGCCCCAAGATCGCCGGCGAACTCCTGCAGAAGTTCGGCACGCTCGACGCGGTGCTGGCCAACGTGGAGGGCGTCGCCGGGGTCAAGCGGCGGGAGAATCTCGTGGCCCACGGCGACACCGCCCGCGCCGGCCGCGAACTGATCCGGCTCGAGACGAACGTGCCGCTCGCGATCCCGTGGGAGGCGGGACGGCGGCACGAGCCCGATCCCGAGGCCCTGGCCGAGTTGCTCCGCGAGTTTGGGTTTCGCAGCCTGCTTGGTCGCGTGCGCGGGGGCGGAGCCGCTGGAGCCAAGGCAAGCGGAGCCGCAGCGGGCACGGCTGCGAAGGCCGCGGCGCCCGCCCGCAAGCCCCCGACGTCCGGCACGCTCTTCGACATGAGCGATGACGACGGGGCGGAGGCGGCGTCAGCCACGGAGATCGTCGCGCCGAGCGACGCCGTGGCGGCGGCGACTGTGGTCGCGAGGCTGCGGCCGCTGGCCCCGCTCGTGGTCTGCGTCGCGCTGCCTGCGGCCGCCACGCCCATGACGCGGCCGCTCGGCGTGGCCCTGGCCGGAGGCGACCTGGTCGCGTGGTTCACCGGCGAGCACCTGGCATCCTGCGGGCCGCTTCGCGAACTCCTGGCCGACTCCGGCGCGGCCAAGCGGGGCCACGACCTCAAGCGGCACGACGTCGCCCTGCGCACGCTCGGGCTCGCGCTCGGCGGGCGATCGTTCGACACGCTCCTGGCGGCGTATCTCCTCGAGGCGGGGGAGCGGAACCTCGGCCTCGCCGAGACCTGTCGCCGGCACGGCCTCGGCGACATGGTGCCCGGCGATGCTGCCGCGGAGTCCGCGTTCGAACGGCCGGGGGATGCGGCCTCTGCCGCGGCCCACTGCCGGGCCGTGGCCCAGCTCGCCCACGTGCTGCCCCCGCAGCTCGAGGCGGCCGGCCTCACGCCGCTGTTCACCGAGGTCGAGATGCCGCTGGCCGGCCTGCTCGCCGAGATGGAGTGTCGCGGCGTGCGGATCGACGAGCGGGTGTTGGCAACGCTCTCGGCCGAGTATGCGGCCCGCCTCGCCGCGCTCGAGGAGGAGATCCAGGCCCTCGCCGGCCACCCGTTCCTGCTCGCGTCACCCGTGCAGGTGCGGACGGTGCTCTTCGACGAGCTCGGGCTGCCGGTCGTGAAGCGGACGAAGACCGGCCCGAGCACCGACGCCGAAGTGCTCGAGGAGCTCGCGCCGCTCCATCCGCTGCCCGCCAAGCTGCTCGAGCACCGCAAGTACGCCAAGCTCAAGAGCACCTACGTCGACGCCCTGCCGGCGCTCGTCGATCGGGGCACGGGTCGGATCCACACCACCTTCAACCAGACCGTCACCGCCACCGGCCGGCTCAGTTCGAGCGACCCCAATCTCCAGAACATCCCGATCCGCACCCGGGAGGGACAGCAGATCCGCGCGGCGTTCGTGCCCGGCGAGGCGGGCTGGCGGTTCGTGGCGGCCGACTACTCCCAGATCGAACTGCGGGTGCTCGCCCACCTCTCGGGCGACGCCGCCATGAAGGAAGCCTTCGCCTCGGGGGAGGACATCCACGTCCGCACGGCGGCGGCCGTGCACGGCGTCGCGCCGGGCGACGTGACGGACGCCATGCGGCGCACGGCCAAGGCGGTCAACTTCGGGATCCTCTACGGCCAGAGCGGGTTCGGCCTCGCCAAGAGCCTCGGCATCCCGCAAGCCGACGCCTCGGCCTTCATCGCCGCGTATCTCGCCGCCTTCGCCGGCGCCGCCGCCTTCATGGACGAGATCCTCGACCGCTGCCGCCGCGACGGACACGTGACCACGATCCTCGGCCGCCGGCGGGCGATCGCCGGGGTCCGCGAGCGGGCCAAGCGGCGGAGCGCCGCCGGCGTGCCGGCCCTCACGCTCCCCGAGCGGACGGCCGTCAACACCGTCGTGCAGGGCTCGGCCGCCGACCTGATCAAGCTGGCGATGCTGCGGGTGGCCGCCCGGCTGCGGACGGAACGTCTGCGGGCCCTCATCGTGCTCCAGATCCACGACGAGCTCGTGCTGGAGTCGCCGGAGGCCGAGACGGCGGTGGTCGAGCCGCTCGTCGTGGCGGAGATGAAGGGGGCGATGACGCTCACCGTGCCGCTCGAGGTCTCGGTGAGCCAGGGAGCGACCTGGGCGGAGTGCGAATGATGATCATCGTGGGGATCGTGGGTCGGATCGGGGCCGGCAAGTCGACCGTCGCCCGGGCCATGGCAGACCTTGGTGCGGAGGTCATCGACGCCGACCGCATCGCCCACGCCGTGCTCGCCGAGCCGGAAGTGACCGCGGCGCTCGTGGCCCGGTTCGGCGCCGACGTGCTCGACGCATCCGGCCGGATCCGCCGGCCGGTGGTCGCCGAGCGGGTGTTCGGCCCCACGCCGGCCCACGACGCGGCCCTTGCCGAACTCGAGGCGATCGTGCATCCCCGCGTCCGCGGCCGCATCGACGAGCAGCTGGCGGCGATCGTGGCGGCGGCGCCGGCCGGCGTGCGGCCGCTGGTCGTGCTCGACGTCCCGCTGCTGATGCAGGCCGGCTGGGATCGACGGTGCGATCGGCTCGTCAGGGTCGACTGCGACGAGGCGGAGCGCCGGCGACGGGTCGATCTCCGGGGCTGGCCCGAGTTGCAGCGGCAGGCACGTGAGCGGGCCTGGGAACGCGGGTATCGGCCGCCGCCTCCGGAAAAAACCCTCGTCGTGGATGCCTCCCGTGATCCGGCCTATACTCGCACCCAGGTCGGTCAGGTCGTCGAGGCCATTCGCCGAGACGGGGCGATTCGTCGCAACCCGTGAGCGGTGGAGGTTCGAGGGCCCGCCGGCTCCCGCCTGGGGTTCCTGTCAGCCTTCCGTGCGCCGGTTGCGCCGCCGCGACGGAGCCGAAGGTCTCGTCATTCCCCGTCTCCCCGATCCATCCGATTCAGGCCCCGCCGAACCCGCGGGCCAGCGAGGTTTTCCATGACCGATCCCAGCGCGGGGCCCTCGTCTTCCGAGGTGGAACGCGAGCCGATGAGCCTCGCGGAGGAGATCGCCGAGGAGGTCCGCGAGGGGCTCGACGTCACCAGCCATTACGAGGCCCTCAAGAAGGGCGATCCCTCGATCGCGAGCCTGCAGAAGCTCTCGATGCAGGAGCTCGTCGAGCTGGCCCGGCAGGAGCAGATCGGGGACGTGACGGGGGCCAAGAAGCAGGACATCGTCTTCCGGATCCTCAAGGAGCGGATCAAGCTCAACGGGCTGATGTTCGGCGAGGGCACGCTCGAGATCCTGCCCGATGGGTTCGGATTCCTCCGCAGCGCCGACTTCCACTACCTCTCCTGCCCCGACGACATCTACGTCTCCCCGAGCCAGATCCGGCGGTTCGGGCTCCGCAACGGGATGAGCGTGGCCGGTCAGATCCGGCCGCCCAAGGAGAGCGAGCGGTACTTCGCGCTGCTGCGGGTCGAGGCGATCAACGGCGAGGATCCGGCCAAGCTCACCACCCGGGTCTTCTTCGACGAACTCACGCCGCTGCATCCCGACGAGCGGATCCAACTGGAGTCCACCGCCGAGGAGATCTCGACGCGGGTGGTCGACCTGGTGGTGCCGATCGGCTTCGGCCAGCGCGGCCTGATCGTGAGCCCGCCCCGGGCCGGCAAGACGATCCTGCTACAGAAGATGGCCAAGGCGGTGCTGGCCAACTATCCCGACGCCTACGTGTTCATGCTCCTGATCGACGAGCGGCCCGAGGAGGTCACCGACATGGAGCGGCAGGTGAAGGGGCCGTCCTGCGAGGTGATCAGCTCGACCTTCGACGAGAACTCGGCCCGCCACGTGCAGGTGGCCGACATGGTGCTCGAGAAGGCCAAGCGGCTGGTGGAGTATGGCCGCGACGTGGTGATCTTCCTGGATTCCATCACCCGGCTGGCCCGGGCCTGGAATTCCGAGGTGCCCAACTCCGGCAAGATCCTCTCCGGTGGCGTCGACGCCAACGCGCTGCAGCGGCCGAAGCGGTTCTTCGGCAGCGCCCGCAAGGTGGAGCAGGGGGGCTCGCTGACGATCATCGCCACGGCGCTCGTCGACACCGGCAGCCGGATGGACGACGTGATCTTCGAGGAGTTCAAGGGCACGGGCAACCTCGAGGTGGTGCTCGACCGGCGGCTGGTCGACAAGCGGATCTATCCGGCGATCGACATCAACCGCTCAGGCACCCGCCGCGAGGAGATGCTGCTGGAGCCCGACGAATACCGCCGGATCTGCGT
>JBILOA010000173.1:0-4892 GCA_044374735.1 Pirellulales bacterium
GAAATGGCACGGGCCGCCCCGAGCCTGCGTCACCCATGACGCCGCGAAGTTCAGCGCAGCCCCGAGCGTGCGACCGTCACGCCCGCTCTTTGCGGAAGCTCGCGCCGTCGAGGCCGTGCCCCTTCATCAGGCGGTAGAGCGTGCCCCGCGGGAGCCGGGCCTCGCGGGCCGCGGCTGAGACGTCTCCCTGATGCCGCGTGAGCAGGTCGGTGAGAAACTGCTTCTCGAACCGGGCCACATGCTCGGCCCGACGGGCGATGAAGCCGACCGGGTCGGCATCGGTGGCGACGGGCCGGCCTGCGGCCGCCACCACCTCGTCAGGCAGGTCGTCGATGCCCGCCGCGGGCGACCGTGTCAGCGCGATCGCCCGCCGCACCACGTTCTGAAGCTCGCGGACATTGCCCGGCCAGTGGTATCCGGCGAGCACTTGATAGACGTCGGTGGACAGGCCGCCGACGGGCCGCCCCATCTCCTGGGCCGCCCGGTTGGCGAAGAACTCGGCGAGCAGGCCGATGTCGTCACCGCGATCCCGCAGCGGCGGCAGGTCGATCCGCACCACGTTGATCCGGTAGAAGAGGTCGCGCCGAAACGCGCCGTCAGCCACCATTCGGTCGATCGGCCGGGAGGTCGCCGCCACGACGCGGACGTCGACCGGATTCTCCTGCCGCGCGCCCACCCTGCGGACCCGCCGCTCCTGGAGCACCCGCAGCAGTTTCGCCTGGAGGGGCAGGGGCAGTTCCCCGACCTCGTCGAGAAACAGCGTGCCTCCGTCGGCAAACTCGATCAGCCCCATTCGCCGGGCGTCGGCGCCGGTGAAGGCGCCCCGCTCGTGGCCGAAGAGTTCGCTCTCCAGGAGCGCGTCGGGAATCGCGCCGCAGTCGACCGGCACGAACGGCCCGTCGGCCCGACGGCTCGCGCTGTGGATCGCGCGGGCGACGAGCTCCTTGCCGGTGCCGGTCTCGCCGGTCACGAGCACGTCGACGGCGCTGGCCGCCACCCGCTCGATCAGCGAGTAGACCTCCCGCATCGCCGCGCTCTCACCGAGAAAGCCGGCGAACGAGTAGGGCCGCTCGACGGCGCGGCGGAGCACCTCCTCGGCCGCCCGGCGCCGCGAGCCCGACAGGAGCCGGACGGCGGAGCTTTCCAGATCGGCCTCTGCCCGGTCGAGTTCCAGGTAGTCGCAGGCGTCGGCCTGAAGGCAGGCGCGGGCCGTGGCGACCTCGGGCTTCGGGTCGATCACGATCACCGGAAGCTGGGGGTCGGCCCGGCGGAGCGAGGCCAGGAGCGTGTCAGGCCGCGGCCCTGAGCGGGCGGCCAGGACGGCCAGATCCCAGGCGTCGCGGGCGATCGACCCGAGCGTCGCGTCCAGGAACCGCTCGTGCCGCACCTCGAGCGGATGAAGCCTGGCCAGCAGCCGCGCGTAGGGCAGGCCATCCGGGCCGGCGGGGTCGACGACGATGATGCGGGGCTGCTGCACGGACGGCTCGACGGGCCTTCGCGGGGACGCGCGGGCCGCCCGCCGACGCGCTCTTGAGGCCCTCAGTATGCAGCCCCGCGCGAAGCCGGGCAACCGCCTGCCGCGACCACGAACCTCTGGTAAAGTGCGATGGTTCCCGACACCTCCGCCGCCGCGAGCAATTGCCCCATGGCCATCGACTCCTACGCCCCGTGCCCGGGTGGCACCGGCAAGAAGATCAAGTTCTGCTGCCCCGACCTGATCGGCGACCTCGAGCAACTCGATCGACTCGTCGAGGGAGATCAGATTTCGGCCGCGCTCGACCAGGTGAAGCGGCTCGAGGAGAAACAGCCCGGCCGGCCGTGCCTGCTGGCCACGCGGACGAAGCTCGAGCTCGGCACCAAGCAGTTCGCGGCGGCCGCCGAGACCAGCCGCCGGTTTCTCGACGCCTGCCCCGACAACCCACTGGCCCTCGGTCACGCGGCGATCAGCGACGCGATCGCGGGGCGGATCCAGGAGGCGGCGGCGGGCTTCGACAAGGCCCGGGAGGCGGCGGTGGCGGCCGGCCGACAGGGCGAGGGAACGCAGGACGTCTCGCCGGAGCTCGTGCGGATCGCGGCCACGCTCGTGCAGGCGGCGGCCCAGGCGGGCCACATCGGCTTCGCCCAGGGGCTCGTCGACTGGCTGGCCGACCGGGGGCTCGGCAGCGACGAGGAACGGCGGATGCTCGCGGCGATCGTCGGCTCGGCCGGCGTGCCGCCCGCCTTGCGAACAAAAGTCGCCCTCGAGGAGGCCCCCGGCGACGAGTCGTGGCGGCCGGAGTTCGAGACCGGCCTGGCCCACGCCCGCGCCTGGCGACTCTCCAAGGCCCTGACCGTGTTCCGCAGCCTGCGGGGCGTGGCCGGCTCGAGCCCCGCGGTCCATACCAACATCGCCACGCTCTGCGAAATGCTGGCCCGTCCGATGGAGGCTTCCGAGGCCTGGCTGGCGGTCGCGAACCTCGCCGACACGCCCGCGGACGACGCCCTCGAAGCCACCGGTCGGGCGATCGCGCTCGAGACCGAGGCTGACCCCGACCGCTCGCCGCAGATCTCGTTTGCCAGCCGGCTGGCCCCGCTCGCCGTACCCACCGGCGAGGAAGGTGCCACCACGATCGAACTGCTGGAGGACAAGCTGCGGCACGACCCTCGGTGCGAGCCCGCGCAGATCGATCGCTCGGCCTGGGTGTCGCGGAACGCCGCCCCGCCGCGGTCGGCCTGGCGGGTGTACGACGCCGGCGACCCGGCGCGGCTGCTCGCGTCGCTCTTGATCTTCGGTCGGCAGACCGACCGCGAGCCGGAAGCGGTGCTGCAGGGCTTCGCGCCCGACGTCGACGTGGCGGTGCCCGTGGTCGGCGGGATGCTGGGCTGCACGTTCGCCGCCGGCGACTCGGCCTCGATGCCCGGCGTGACGCCGACCGCCTGGCTCCTCGGCAGCCAGTTCAAGATGGCGATGCCCACCGCGCCGCCAACGCCTCCGGCCGCGGGCGAGCCTGCGGTCTTCGACACCCTGATGGAGAGCCAGCGGCAGGCCCTCTGGAAGCGGTTCGCGGCCGTCTGGCCCGAGACGCCGCTGCCGGAACTGCTGGGGAAGACCCCGCGGCAGGCGCTGGGCGACGCCGGCGGCCGCCGCCGGGTCGAGGCGCTCGTCACGGAGGGCGAGGCGACCTCGCGGCGCAGCGATGCCAGTGTGGCCTGGGAGGCGATGCGGACGACGCTCGGCCTGCCCAAGCCGCCGCGGATCGAATCGACCGAGCCGCTCGGCGTCGTGCCCCCGCTCGTCTGGCATCGCCTGGATATGGCGGCGCTGTCGCTCGATCAGCTGCGGGGCGTGTTCGTGACCGCGCTCGATGCGGGCTTCGAACTGGCTGCCGAACGGGCGGCGACGGCCCTGGCCGCCCGGCCCGACGCCACGCCGCAGGACCGCTGGGAGTCGCTCGGCGCCCTGGCCGAACGGGCCGAGTCGAGCGTGCGCCGGCTCGAGCTGATCGGCCAACTGCGGGGGATCGCGGCGGAGCTGAAGGCCAACGACGGGATGCTCGACGTGGCCGAGCTGCGGATCCGAATGCAGCGGGGCGACGAGGCGGAGGCCACGCGGCTGCTCGCGCACCTGCAGCGCGACCATGGCACCGATCGACAGGTGCTCCAGGCGCTCGCCGAGGTGTTGATGGAGGCGGGCGTCGACCTGAATGCCCTGGCCGGAGCGCGGGGCGGCGCGGCCGCATCCCCGGCCGCGGCGCCCGCCGCGGCCGGCAAGCTCTGGACACCCGGCGGCGAGGCTCCCGCGGCGGGCGGGGAGCAAAAGACGATCTGGACGCCGGGCGGCTGACGACGCCGGGGCCACGAGCCCGCGGCCGCGCCGCACGGCATCACGACCCAGGCGGCATCGCGATGGCTGCATCCACCGACGAGTTGCTGATGCGACGGGCGCTCGAGCTCGCCCGCCGGGGCGAGGGCCGCGTCGAGCCCAACCCCATGGTCGGCGCGGTGGTCGCATCGCCGGCCGGCGACATGATCGCGGAGGGCTGGCACGAGCAGTTCGGCGGGCCGCACGCCGAGGCGGCGGCGCTGGCCCGCGCTGGAGCCGCCGCCCGCGGCGGCACGCTCTACGTCACGCTCGAGCCCTGCTGCCACCACGGCAAGACGCCCCCCTGTACCGCGGCGATCCTCGCAGCCGGCATCGCCCGCGTGGTGGTGGCGGCGGGCGACCCCTTTCCGGCCGTGGCAGGCGGGGGAATCGCCGCGCTCGAAGCCGCCGGCATCCCGGTCGAGATCGGGCTGCTCGAGGCCGAGGCCCGGCGGCTGACGGCGGCTTTCCGCATGCTCGTCACCGAGGGCCGCCCGTGGGTGATCGCCAAGTGGGCCATCAGCCTCGACGGTCGGCTGGCGGCACCCGCCGCCGGCGACCGCTGGATCTCGTCGCCGGAGTCGCTCGCGCTCGTCCATGAACTCCGCGGCCGGGTGGACGGCGTGCTCGTCGGCCTGGGCACGGCGCTCGCCGACGACCCGCTGCTCACGGCCCGGCCCGAGGGACCGCGTCGCGCGACTCGCATCGTGCTCGACGGCCGGGCCCGTCTGCCACTCGGAAGCCGGCTCGTCGGCTCGGCCCGGGACTGGCCGCTGCTGGTGGCGGTCGGCCCCGCCGCCGAACCGGGCCGGATCGCCGCCCTGGAAGCGGCCGGCTGCGAGATCTGGCGCGGGGCGGAGGCCGATTCTCACCAGCGGCTCGCTTCGCTGCTCGGGGAACTCGGCCGGCGGCGGTTCACGAACCTGCTGGTCGAGGGCGGGGCTGCCGTGCTCGGCAGCCTGTTCGCCTCCGGCCTCGTGGACGAAGTGCACGCCTTCACGGCCGCCAAGATCCTCGGCGGCCACGGCGATTCCCTGCCCGTGCTCCCCGA
>JBILOA010000174.1:0-4886 GCA_044374735.1 Pirellulales bacterium
AAGCTGCAACTCGACGGCGAGCCCGACCGCGCCGGGAACCAGACCCGAGAGGTGCGGCCGGCGAAGCCGTTCACGTTCCTGCGATCGAAGTGAGCCGCGGCCAGGAGCCTCTCCGTGTCACTCCACACCGCGGCCATCGACGCCGGCAGCAGCGGCACGCGGCTTTTCTCGAACGCCGCCTGCTCGCTACGCCGCCCGCCGCCCGGCCAGTAGCGTGGCGTAGAGATGGGCGATGTTCGCCGCGGATTGTCGTGCCGCGGCTCGTTCGCTCGCACTCGGCACCCGGCCGAGCACGACCCGATAGGCCTCGTCGACCTGCGCGGGCTCCGGCGGGGCGAGTGGCTCGCGGCGCATCGCTTCCGGGGCGCATGGTGGGTATCCCTCGCCCGGCGCGCCGCCTTCCAGTGGATACTCGGAGAACTCCCGGTCGAAGAGCTCGGGGCGATCGGGGCAGTAGCGGCGGCGGATGGCCTCGTTCTCCTGATCGCACGCGGCGACGATCCGCTCAGCCCAGCCGCGGCCGGGGCGGAGACCACTGCCGGTGAAGTGTTGCCAGAGAAAGAACGCGAGCGGAGCGGGAAAGGCGAGGGGGCCGGACGGGGGTTTTCCACCGAGCCGGAGCTTGCGGCGGAGGCGGGCCACCAATCGGCGGCGGTCCCGTTCGTGATGATCCCGGATCCGCTCGCGGAGTTCGAGGAGGAGGCTCTGCGAGGCGGCGTCGAGGCTCTCGTTGCGGAACTTGGGCATCTGGTACCGCGGATCATCGGGAATCCCGGCGGCATCCCGGAAGTCGGCCACGAGATCCCCGTTCACGAAGGCCTTCCGGTCGAACACCCTGACGGCCAGGTTGGCGCGGCCCACGGCCCGCTCCCAGGTTTCGAGCATCCGCAGGTAACTGCGGGTCGCGAGCAGATCGTCGCAGAACCGAGGCCCTGGGTCGTGGGTCTTGAGCCGCTGGCCCCAGAGGCTGAGGAAGAGCCGGTCTTGCCGCCTGAGGTAGGCCACGACCCGCACGCCGCTGAACCGCCGGTGGAGCAGGGCCATGAGCCGTTCCACCTCGGGAGGGGAGAGCGACAGCAGCATCTCGTGGGAGAAGACCATCGCCCGGGCGTCTGGCGGCAGGGCCGCGATCTCGGCGGTCAGCCGCTCCTCCAGGCTGCGACGGTAGGCAGGCACATCAACGGCTGCGTGGATGGCGTGCTCGCGGCGGGCCTCGGCGGTGAGATCGTCGTCGAGGGCGTAACACGCCAGCCCGCTGTCGTAGATCGAATGCATCGTCGCCGTGCCACGATGCAAACCCTGCGCCTGCAGCAGCGGCCCGTTCGCGGCGAGCCATCCCTGGATCGACTTCGAGCCGCACTTCATGTCGCCAATGTGAAGGATCGCCTGCATCAGGTTCGCGCCTCGTGGGAGCCTTGGCGGACCAGCCTTCTGACCCGCTTGGTGAACGATCGCCGGAGCCGGCGCAGCAGCCCCGGTTTCTCCGGTGGCAGGTCATATGGGATCGCGCCGGCCTGGTACCCGAGCAGGCTGGCGGCGAGCAGGCTGGCGGCATGGACATCGGCGACGCCGTGCGCCGCGGTGTCCACGATCTCCCAAGACCCGGTGATCCCGGGGCGGCCGCCGTTCATGATCACCCCCGTGGGGGCGGCGGTGCCGCCGTGCCGGGCCAGCAGGGCTTCGAAGTCGGCGGCCGGCGCCCGGGCCGCGAGGAACTGGCGCAGCCGCTCGCACTGCCCGGCCCGGGTGTCGGGGTCGGGCGACAACGCCCGCAGGTAGATGGCCGTCACTTCCTCGGGCGAGAGCCGGAACTCGGGATCCTGCGGAAACAATCGATCCCGCCCTCGGAAGAGCGGATCGAGCCCGACGATCGTCGCGCTGTTGAACGCACAGTCCGGCAGGTCGGGATGGCAGGTGAATCCGGCTCGTTGGTTCAGTCGAGCGAACTCGCGGGCGATCGAGTTGCTGGCAATCTGTTCGGCTCGCATGTGGGCGACGCCGTTGCTCCGTCCTGACAGGCCGGCGAGCGAGAGCGGCACGTCCGTGGACAGAAACCGCTCCGCGAGGCGGGCGAACAACACCCCGCTGTGATAGTCCGGGCTCAAGCCATCGAACACGCGGCCCGACCGCCGAGCCTTGTCGATCAGCGACCGGTGGATCAGCCCGTAGTAGATCATGGGGGCCGGCGATCCGCCGCTCTTGAGCATGAGCGTGAGGGCTTCCCGCCAGCCGACGAAGCGAGTGCTGACCGATCGCGCCACCTGAAGCCGGTTGGCCTCGGCCGCGACCGCCATGCAGGGCCAGGTGTAGACCGCATACTGCCAGCGGATCGCCCGCACGCCGTGGATCGCCGTCAGCACGTCGAATTCAGCGAGGGCGTAGGGCATCAGCCCGTCGTCGTCGCCCAGGAAGGTCACCCATTCGCCGCGGGCCGCGTCGAGGGCCCGTTCCCAGTTGTCGTTCATCGACAGCGGCTCGTCGCAGCGCACGTGCCGCAGCTTCGGCGAGCGAAATGATTCACAGACCGCGCGGGTCTCCTCGCTCGACGCGTTGTCGGCCACCACGATCTCGTAGTCGTCGGAGGGCTGATCCACGAGCGTCCGCAGGCATCCGAGCAGCGTCTCGTGCCGCTGCCGGGTGGGGACGACGATGCTGTAACGGGGGCGGTTCATGGCCATGGTGGGCGCGGCTGCGAAGCGTCAGCCGAGTCGCTTGAGAAAGCCTTCCGGCGCCACGGTGACGAGCAGTTTCTGGTGGATGCCGGCGTCGATCGCGAACTCCGGGTGGCCGGCCAGGAACGAGCGGACGGCCGTCTTCGGGTTGTCGCCCGGCCCCCACGGACGGTCCGGAAATGCGCTCTTCGGCATCTCGTCGACGATGGTGTCGAAGACCACGCAGTAGCTGCCCGGTGACACGAGCGGCGCGTAGGCCTCGAGTTCGGCGAGCACATGGGCGTGGGTGTGGTTGCTGTCGAGCAGCACCATGACCGTGGGGAAGTCGGCTGCCCGGCGTCGGACGGCGGCCACCACGTCGTCCGCGATGCTCGAACCCTGGATCATCTCGATCCGCGACGCCAGCGGATGGGCCTCGATGGCCTGGCGGTTGTGCGGCCGGATGTCGACGTCGATGCCCAGCACCCGCCGCCGCGACTGCCGGGGATCGAGCATGCTCCCGCTCTCGATCGCATCGACCATGTCGAGCAGGGCGAGCAGGGACGCGCTCAGGATCAGCGAACCACCGTGGGCGATGCCCGTCTCGATGATCAGGTCGGGCCGCACCGTCCAGACGAGCTCCTGGACGGCGACCATGTCCTGCGGGAACTGGATCAGCGGCCGGCCGAGCCAATCGAAATGGTAGGTGTACTTGTGGGGCGTGGTCGCGGCGATGAAGTCCGCCACGGCACGCACGACCGCAGGGTCGGAGGCCATGGCGGCGGCATTCTGCCGATCGGCGAGCAGTTCGGGCGGGAGAGCGGCAGTCATGTCGTGTGGGCCATCCTGGGGGTGCGATCGTGGTGGCCGCCGAACGCGTCGGCGACCCAGGCGTTGGTGGTCAGGAAGCGATCGCGGGTGATCGTCATCTGGTCGTAGGCAAAGCCGGCCGGTTCCGAGCCTCCTGCGAGCACGAACCCGTGGTCGTGGCCGGCGGGGTGGATGAACAGCGGATCGCTCGCCGTTTTCTCGAACCCGACGCCCGCGTGCAGGCGGATGGTCGTGGCGTTGCTGGAAAACACCC
Organism: Pirellulales bacterium; assembly: GCA_044374735.1. Classification (GTDB taxonomy): domain Bacteria; phylum Planctomycetota; class Planctomycetia; order Pirellulales; family UBA1268; genus QWPN01. The sequence goes on from JBILOA010000174.1 coordinate 3,736, forward strand.
GCAAGGTGGCGGTGGCCCTCGGCTCGTCGGCGAACAGCGCGTGGAGCATGGCGCACTCGGCGAGCTGGATGAAGTCCGGCCCGCCCCCCCGTCTGCCGCGGAGCAGATTGTCGAGTTCGGCGCAACCCGGCGAGATGGCGGCGAGCCCGAAGTTCCCCACGAAGCAATCGGGCTCCGTCTCGATCAGGAACAGGAGTCGATCGTCCGCCGGCAGGACCACGTTCGAGAGCCAGTCGCGGGTGCGGGCCTCCGATGGCGTGAAGTGCGTGAGGAAGAACCTCATGTACCGGGCACGCCACTCCGTCAGGTCGGTGACGACGGCAGGGTCCGCCGCCAGCGCCGCGTCGAGCAGTCGCAGCGCGCCGACCCGATCGCCCGTCCGGTCGACGATGGGCAGGCGGACGGGCCGGCCGGCTCGCACGAGATCCTGTTTCTGTTGGAGCAGACGAGTGATCAAGAAAGCGATCCTGCGTGGTCAGGCTGCGATCGTGCGGGACCGGTCACGGCAGGCCCCCAGGTGGCGTTCGAGGACGTCGCAGACGCGGTCGATCCCGGCGTCGTCGAGGTCGTGGTAGCTCGGCAGGTTCACGGCGCGGCGGTGGATCGCCGCGGCCACGGGGGTGCCGCCGGGGCCCACGCGGGCGGGCACGGCCAGGCCGCTCAGGGGCCAGAAGAACACCCGGCCATCGATCTCGGCGGCCTTGAAGTCGGCGAGCAACCGGTCGCGGTCGAAGCCGACGCCTTCGTCCACGACCACGGTCGGCATCCAGGCGCCGTTGACGGTGCCGGCCGGCTCGGGGTTCATCCGCACAGGCAGGCCGGCGAGCCGCTCGCGGTAGGCGACGAGGATCCGCCGCTTGGCCGCGATCAGGTCCTCGACCCGCTCCAGCTGGCCGCAGCCGATCGCGGCCTCGACGTTCGACATCTTGTATTTGAAGCCCACCATGTCGGGCCAGAACTGGCGGGTCTGGGCGGCCGAGCGGCCGTGGTTCGAGAGCGTGAGCACCCGCTCGTGGAGGGCGTCATCGCTCGTCACGAACATGCCCCCTTCACCGGTCGTGACGGTCTTGGTGCCGTGGAAGGAGAAGGTGCCGAAGGCGCCGAGCGAGCCGGCCCGCCGGCCGCGCCACTGCGAGCCGATCGCCTCGGCC
>JBILOA010000175.1:0-4883 GCA_044374735.1 Pirellulales bacterium
GCGGGTGGTTGAAGACCCGCAGTCCGAGCCGCGGATTGGCCGGATAATCGCTGATCACGAGATCGAGTTCGTGCAGCGTCAGCTGCGTGAGCAGTCGGTCCGGATCACCGTCCACGCATGAAATCTGAGCGTCTTCGGGGAGGTGCAACGCCGGCTCGAGGAGCCGGTGCACGATCAGTTTCGACAGGGTGTCGGCCACGCCGACGGTGACCCGCAGGCCGCCCCCCGTCGCCCGCCCGGCCACCGCGTCCTCGAGTTCCCGGCCGAGCGCGAAGATCTCGTCGGCGTAGCGGTAGACGAGCCGGCCCGTCTCCGTCAGCGCGATCGACCGGCCACGACGTTCGAACAACCGGGCCTTGAGGGCCCGTTCCAGGGCCTTGATCTGCCCGCTGACGGTCGGCTGCGTCAGATGCAGCCGGCGGCAGGCCGCGGCGATGCTGCCCTCGCGGGCGGCGGTCCAGAAATACAGCAAGTGGTGGTAGTTAAGCCAGTTCATGCCGCTTCAATCCATCGCTTTTTTCGGTGGATTGTATCGAAACATTCTTGTTTGTCGAAGTAATCAGAGCCTCCTAATCCTGACGATAAGAGCGGTTGGGAGGCTCCGGCCGCGCGTCTCTTGAATCCTGGAGGTGCACCGATGGTCTGGACCATGAAAGCTCCCGGCGGCAAGCCGGCCCCTGAACTGACGGCTCACGTCGAGCGTCGGCTCCGCTTCGCCCTGACGCGATTCAGCAGCCGGATCGGCCGCGTGAACGTGTTCCTCGCGGACCAGAACGGGCCGCGGGGGGGCATCGACAAGACCTGCCGGATCGTCGTCCGCCTGCGGGACGGGGGGGATGTGGTGGCCGAGGTGAGCGACGTCGACTGGGAAGTCGCCGTGGATCGGGCAACGACCCGGATCGGCCACTCGACGGGACGGGAACTGACCCGGCGGCGGGCCGGGCGGCGGACGGGCCATGACCAGACCGCCGCCGGCGACGCGAACCGGGGAGTCGCTGCATGGTGACTGCGGTCGCCCATCCGCCGCACGACGAGGCGCCCGCCGCTGGGCACGGGCCGCTGCATGCGCACGGCAAGAGCCCGGGCCAGCGGCTGATCGACCTCGCGCGGCTGGAGTGGGGCGACGTGTTCACGCTCCTCGCCTTCGCCCTTGGGGTGGGCCTGCTCTCGCTCGTGGCCCCGGCCGCGATCGAGGCGCTCGTCAACACGGTCGCCTTCGGCATCCTGCTCTGGCCGGTGGTCGTGCTGGCGCTGGTGATGTTCACGTTCCTGCTGGTGTCGGCCCTGCTGCGGGCCCTGCAGACCTACGTGGCGGAGTGCCTGCAGCGGCGGCTGTTCATCCGCACCGCGCTCGGATTCGCCGACCGGCTCTCCCGCACGGGAATCGGGTCGTTCGACGGCGTTAACCGCGCCGACCTCGTCAACCGATTCTTCGTGGTCTCGTCCGGCCAGAAGTCGATCGCCACCCTGCTCGTCGAGGGCGTCGGCATTCTGATGATCACGCTCGTCGGGTTGGTCGTGCTGGCCTTCTACCACCCGTTTCTGCTCACCTTCGCCGTCGTGCTGGCGGTGCTCGTCGTGATCATGGTGTTCGTGCTCGGCATCAACGGCGTCCGCACGAGCATCACCGAGAGCTATGCCAAGTTCGACGTGGCCGCCTGGCTCGAGGAGCTGGCCCGCTGCCCGCACACGTTCCGCAGCGGCGAGGGGGCCCGGCTGGCTCTCGACAGGGCCGATCAGCTGTCGGACACCTACATCACGACCCGCAAACGGCACTTCGCCGTCGTCTGGCGACAGACGCTGTTCGCCCTGCTCCTCGAAGCCGTGGGCAGCACCGTGCTCCTCGGCCTCGGGGGCTGGCTCGTGATCCACCGCCAACTGACGCTCGGCCAGCTCGTGGCCAGCGAACTGATCGTGACGCTCGTGCTCGTCGCGCTCTCGAAGATCGGGAAATACGTCGAGATCTTCTACGACCTCCAGGCAACGCTCGACAAGCTGGGCGTGCTCGATCGCCTTCCGCCGGAACCGGCGGGCGGCGAACCGCTTCCCGACACCGGCCGACCGATGGAGGTCGTCGTTGAGTTCACGGGCGGGCCAGGCGGGCCGAAGCGGCTGGAACTGGCCTCCGGCGAGCGGGTCGCGATCGTCGGGCCCACGGGCAAGACGCCCCTGCTCGAGACGCTGGCCCTGCTGCGGCTTCCCGCGCATGGGCTGCTCGAATACGACGGCATCGATGCCCGCCAGCTGAATCGGCCCGCCACGCGGCGGCAGATCGCCTTTCTCGGTCGGCCCGAGGTGTTCGCCGGCACGCTGGCCGAGAACGTGCGGCTCGGCCGTGACGACGTGTCCGCCGCCGACATCCGGCGGGCCTTCGACGCCGTCTGTCTCGCCGACCGCGCCGCCCGGCTGCCCGACGGTCTCGAAACCGCGATCTCTCCCGACGGCAAGCCGCTCTCGAACAACGAGATCGGCAGGCTGGCGATCGCGCGGGCGATCGTGGGCCGGCCCCGGCTGCTGCTGCTCGACGGCAGCCTGGACGGTCTCGACCTGGAGTCCTGCCCGGAGTTGCTCGACGCGCTCTTCGACCCGGCCGCCCCCTGGACGCTCGTGCTCGTGACGGCGCGGCACGACATCCGGAGCCACTGCGGGAGGATCGTGAGATGGTCGTGATCGCCAAGCCGCTGCCTCCGGAACGCGACGCGAAGAACCGTGTCTCGCTGGCCCACGCGCTCACGCCGAAGGCCGTGCGGTGGCTGGCCCGGCTGGTGTTCGCCTTCTTCCTCTCGATCCCGTTCGCCCTGGCGCTCGTCCCCTGGCAGCAGACGGTGATGTGTCGCGGCACGATCGTGGCCTACGCCCCGGTCGAGCGGATGCAGGTGCTCACCGCCCGGGTCTCGGGTCAGGTGCGGACGTGGCACGTCGTCGAGGGTAGCCGCGTCAAGCAGAACGATCCCCTCGTGGACATCGAAGACAATGATCCCGAGCTCGCGGCCCGGCTCGAGGCCCAGCGGGAGTTCCTCCTTGACCGCCTGGATGCCGCCCGCCAGGAGCTGGCCGAACTGTCCGCGGCCGCCAGGGCCCAGGAGGCGGCCCGCGACGCGGCGGTGAAGGCGGCCCAGGCCAATCGCGAGGCCGCGGTGCAGGCGATCCAGGTGGCCGAGCAGTCGAAGGCCAACGCCACCTTCGCCCGTGACTTCGAACTCAACCGCTACGAGATGTTCGACGACCTGTTCACCAATCCGAAGTTCGGCGGGCTGGAGAGCAAGCTCTCCCGCGACGAGGCAAGGATGCGGGCCGACCAGGCCGTCACCGACACCGACAAGGCCGACGCCGAGATCGCCCGGGCCCGGGCCGCGCTGCTCACCCAGGAGGCCCTGCTCGTCCAGGCGGACGCCACCGGCCTCTCGGCCATCGCCGTCGCCAAGAGCAACCTCCGCAAGGCCGAGCAGAACCTGTTCTCGATCGAGCGGGAGATCCAGCAGATCGACAATCAAATCGAGCGGTTCAAGGCCCGCCGCGTGGTCGCGCCCTGCGACGGCGTCGTGTTCCGGGTCGCGGCCAACGTGATCCAGGGAGGGATGTACATCCAGGAAGGCGACGAGTTGTGCACGATCGTGCCCGACACGAACGACCGCGTGGCCGAGCTGTTTCTCGATGGCATCGACGCGCCGATCGTCCTGGCCTACGCCGACCGCCACGATGACATGCCCCACGTGCGGCTGCAGTTCGAGGGCTGGCCCGCGGTGCAGTTCTCGGGCTGGCCCGAACTGGCGATCGGCACCTTTGGCGGCAAGATCCGCCAGGTGGACGCGGCCAGCGGCGTGGCGGGGCAGTGCCGGATCCTGGTCGAGCCCGACCCGGTGATCGAGGGTGACGAGTGGCCCGATCCCGAGTTTCTGCGGCAGGGCAACCAGGTCGTCGGCTGGGTGTTCCTCAACCGGGTGTCGCTCGGCTTCGAGATCTGGCGGCGGCTCAACGGCTTCCCGCCGGTGCTCGCGCCGGCCCCGAAGACCAAGGACGACGCGCCCAAAGCCCCGAAGATCAAGGTGGGGTGAGGTCGCTCATGGCTCGAATCCGCTTCCTCGTCGCGACCACGGTCGCGCTGGCCGCGACCAGCGCCGCGGCAGCCGAACCGCTGCCGCCCCCCCAACCCCGCCAGTTGGGGTCGGTGGGCCCGGTCGCGGCCGACGGGCCGATCCCGCCGTCGGCGCCCGGCGCCCCGGCGCTCGTGCCGCCGGCCGCAGCGCGGCTGCCCGCCAACCTCTCGATCGACGACCGCCCCCAGCCGCTCACGCTCGTGGAGGTCCTCGAGAGCGTGCGTCGCCATTATCCGCTCCTCCAGGCGATCGAACGGGAGCGGGGCATCGCGGCGGGCCGGATGACGGCCGCCATGGGCGCCTTCGACACCAACGTCAACATGGCCGGCAACGCCCTGGCACCGGGCACCTACGAGAACTACCGCTCCGATCTCGGGCTCTCCCAGCTCCTGCAGAGCGGCGGCATCCAAGTGTTCGGCGGCTACCGCACCGGCTTCGGCGACTTTCCCACCTACAACCTCGGCCAGAAGACGGCCGACGTGGGCGAGGTGCGCGGCGGCATCACCATGCCCCTGGCCCGCGAACGGGCCATCGACTCGGCGCGTGCGGGCCGCGACAAGGCCCGGCTCGACCAGGCGCTCGCCGAGCCGACGATCGTGCGGAGCCGGCTCGACTACATGCGGTCCGCGGCCCTCGCCTACTGGAACTGGATGGGCAGCGGCGAGCGGGAGGGGGCGGCCAAGCGGCTCGAGGCCCTGGCCGTGCGCCGCGACGGCGAGATCGCCGCCAAGGTTGACCGCGGCGTGATGGCCAACATCGAGCGGGTCGACAACCAGAAGAACATCG
>JBILOA010000176.1:0-4881 GCA_044374735.1 Pirellulales bacterium
CGCCGCGAAATGCCCGTCTGGCTGCCGTGGCTCGCCGCACCCGCCTTCGCCCTGCTGCCCATCGCCGGGTGCGGGGCTGCCGCCACGCTCCGCCACACGGCCCACACGGCCCCGGCTCCGGCCGTCGCCTCGCGGCCGCTCGTGCCGATCACAGCGGTCGTGACGGCTCTTCCGCCCGGCCGCTGACGGCCGCTGGCACCACGCGCCGCGGCGTACTAGGGTTCGGAGGAGATCTTCCGCTTCCCTCCGGAGCCGCGGCATGCCGCTGCGCATCAGGCTGGCGCTGTTCGCGTGTCTCGTGGCAGCCGCCGCGGCCGCCACGACGGTGGCGGTGCTGGCATTCCTGCCGCGCGATGCGTTCGTGGGAGGTGGCCCGGCGTTCCCGCCGCTCGCCGCCGACCCCGCGGCCCTCGGGCCGGCGGGCCTGCCGTCTCGCGAGACGGCATTCCGGCTGGCTGTCGCCGCGGTGCTCGCGGCGGTCGCCGTGGCGATTCCCGCCGTCGTGGCGGCGAGTCGCTTGGCCCGTGGGCTCGAGCGACCGCTCGACGCCGTGACGGCCGCCGCAGAAGCGGTCGCCACGGGCAATCTCGGCGGGGAGCCGAGCCTCGGTGGAGCGGCCGGCCGCGGACGGCTACCGGCGGCGATCCTGGCCATCCAGCACGGCCTGACGGCCATCGTCGCCCGGATCCGGGCGTCGGTCAGTCGACTCACGACCGTCGAAACCGACACCCGCAAGGCGCTCGAGCGGCAGCAGCGAGCCGTGGCCGGCTTCGGCGGCGCCACCCACGAGATCTCGGCCGCCGTCGCCGAGATCTCGGCGACCGGCGAGCAGCTGCTGACGGCCACGGGGAGCGTGATGGCGGTCGCCCGCAACGCCGCCGGCGTGGCCGACGAAGGCCGGGACGGCCTCGAACGCATGACCGCCTCGATGCAGCAGCTCGACGAGGCGATGAACGCCTTCACCCGCAAGCTGGCCACGATCAGCCAGCGGGCCAGCGGGATCACGTCGGTGGTGACCACGATCGCCAAGGTCGCCGAGCAGACCAACCTGCTCTCGGTCAACGCCACCATCGAGGCCGAGAAGGCGGGCGAGGCGGGCCGCGGCTTCCGGATCGTGGCTCAGGAGATCCGGCGTCTGGCCGATCAGACGGCCCAGGCGACCAAAGACATCGAGCGGATGGTCCGTGACATGCAGGCGGCCGTGGCCGGCGGCACCATGGAGATGGATCGCTTCCGCAACGAGGTGAGCGGCCGAATCGCCGAGGTGGCCGCGGTCAGCGAGAAGCTCGGCCGCGTGATCGAGCCCGTGCACTCGGTCACCAGCGCGCTCGAGCAGGTGCACGAGGGCATGGAGGCGCAGTCGCAGGGGGCTCGACAGATCCGCGAGGCGATGGAGTCGCTGCGGGGCGACGCGGCCGAATCGGCGGCGTCACTGGACGTGTTCACGGCGTCGCTGACCGAACTCCACGACGCGATCCGGGAGCTCGAGGCCGACGCCACCCGCTTCGGCGGCTAGCAGACTGTGGAACAAGTCTGCCGTCGCAGGAGGCGGCGATCATCGACCCAGGAAACCCTCGGCGTTTCCTGCGGTCGATCAAGTGGAAAAAGGCCATGGATGGCTTTTTCCACGGACAGCTAGCGGCGCGTGGTCCGCGTGGCCTGGCGATTGGCGAGGAACCGCCGCAGGCCGGTGACCACCACCTTCGGCTCGAGCTCGCCCGACTCCATGAACAGGGGCGTGCGGCCGTCGTCGGTGACCACGATCTCCACGGCTTCCGGGGGCAGTTCCTCGTCGCCGAGCAGTTGCCCCATCGCTTCGTCGTCAGCGGGGTCGGCGAGCGCCCCGGCCGGCGGCACTTGGGCCACCACGAAGTTGTCGCGGGCGAGCGACTCGAACTCCGGATCGCGGAGGAGCGAGGCCACGCGGGTGGTCGCCCCGACGTCGCCGGGCCGCGAGACCATGACCAGGATCGGCCGCTTGGCATCCCGGGCCGTGACCACCGCGTCGCCGAGCGACGAGTGCACCTGGCCCGCGGCGGCCACGGATTGAGCCGGCAGGCGGGTTTCGAGGGCCGCAACCCAGCTTTCCGCCCCCTGGCCCTGGTAGCCGGACTGGGTCGCGATCGAAGCCCCGTCGGGGGCGATCAGCACCACGCTGGGAAAGGAGCGGACGCCGTATTTGATGCAGACCCGGGACCGGGCCTTGCGCTGGTCGAGGGTGATGCCCTCCTGGGGGAGGTCGATCATCAGGAGCACGACCTTATGCTCAGCCCAGGTGCGAAAAGTCTCGGTTTCCAGCACGTTTCGTTCGAGGGTGCGGCAGTGCTGGCACCAGTCGCTGCCGGTGAATACGGTCAGGATCGGCCGGCCGGTCTCCTCGGCGGCTGCCAGGGCGGCGGAATACTCGGTCAGCCACTGGGTCTCGCCGCGGGCGAGGACGGCGAAGAGGGCCAGGAACAGGGCCACGGCCGAGCGGCCGGCCGCCTTCGTGAGCACCTGCGTGATCTGCATTCGAGCTTTTCCGTGCGTCATACTCATCGCCGTTTGCCCCAGGGCCGCCCTCACCCCCATTTCATCGGGCGGACACGATCCGCCCCGCGAGGGTTGATGGGCCAAAACACGGTCGAAAGGCTAGCCGCGCGGGCGAAAAGTGTAAAACTCCGCCGCTTACGCCGATTACGCAGACAACCCAAACTCACTCGTCGCGACGCTGGGGCTCGACTTACGACAAACGATCGCGCTCCCTAAGCAAGGCTGACCGGGGCCAGGGGCCGGCGAGGCCAGGCGGGGGCCTTGCTCGCAACACCAAACGCGGCGGGGCCCACCGGTCTCCGGTGGGCCCCGCTCTCTCGCTTGATCTCTGGCCGCCACGAGGGCGGCCGCTGCCAGCCCGGGTGCACCTTGGCTGCACCCGCGGCTGGCGGAGCCGGCGGGGGCCATGGATGGCCCCGCCGCCGGGCCATTTAGAACTGCCAGATCACGTCGCAGCCGCCGTAGAACTGCCCGTACTGGTCGAAGTTGCCGAAGGGCAGCGGGCCGGCCGGGTCATCCGGCGAGTACCAGTCATACCGCAGCTCCGGACGGATCATCCAGTTCCGGCTGCCGTTGGGCTTCCAGTTGAGGCCCCACGTCGCCTGCCAGAAGTTGCCCTGGTAGCCACCCTCGAACGGTCCGCCGAACAGGGCGTTGCGGATCGGATTGATCACGCGATAGCCGTTGTTGTCGCGGAACCACTCCAGCCGCATGCCACCCACCACGTTGTCGCTGAAGGTGTAGAACATGTACTGGTTGATGCCATACCAGAGGGCCGTCCCCGGCTGGGCCTGGTTCAGCGTGTCGGGCGTGCCCGCGTTGAACTGCCAGCCGTTGTCGTTCTGGAACACGTACGTCAACTTGTCGGTCAGCTCGTTGATGTACACCGTGCTGAGAATCGACCGGTTGCCGATGTTGGCCAGGCCCGAGACCGCGTCGAACGAGCCGATCTCGTTGCCGCTCGACACGGTCATCGTCAGGGCCTGAGCCTCGTCGGAGCTCTTGAAGGTCGCACCGCCGAGGAACGCGGCGTTGCTGTTGGCACCGGGGTAGCCGGGGTTATTGATCCCGAAGTAGTTGATGGGATCGCTGTAGTTGTCCCAGCCGTTGGTGATACCGCCGTAGATGGTCAGCTGGTCGTTCACCGTCCAGACATCGAGGATGCCGGTGTGGGTAAACGGCTCGCCATACTGCATCGTGTAGGCGTGGGTGTAGAAGAAGTTGCCGATCGCCGGCACAACTTCATACCCGATGATCGTGTAGAAGTGCCCGAACTTCACGGCATGGTCGCCATACCCGACCTCGCCGTACATCTGCGGCAGGGCGAGACCGTAGTACTTGTTGCCCCAGCTCGGCGCACCACCCGTACCGGCCGGATTCGGCTGGTAGAACAGGTTGCCGTCGAGGCCGCGGGCCGTCGTGAAGATGTAGTCGGTACCGTAGAGCAGGTCGACGCGACCGCCCCAGTCCCAGCCACCGTCCCCCGTGTCCAGCACCTTCTCGTTCACGAGATAGAGCTGGTTCATCTGGCCCTGCCAGGCCCGGTCGTTGAACGTGATCGGACCGTTCCAGGGGTTGCCCCAGTTGTTGGCGCCGATACCGGCGTTGACCCAGCCGTACGTGGCGATGCCCCGCTCGGTCAGGAACGGCAGTTCCAGATACCGATTGGGCCCCTCCTCCTCGGATGCCTCCTGGGCGGCCTCCTGCGGCGGCAGCGCCCGCATTTGGTAGGCGTCTTCCTGGGGGACGTTGGGGATCACCGGGGCCGGCGCCGACGGGACGTCGGCCTGGGCGACCTGGGTGTAAAGGCTCGGGTCGAGCATGGTCTGCTCGGCCGCGGTGGCGGAGGTGGCGGTGGCCGTCAGCAGGCCTCCGGCCACCCACAGGGGCAGCTTGAACTTGGCGAATCGCATGGTCTGGGGTGCTCCCAATGCGTGGGTGTAAAAAATGCGGACCGCATCCGACGCGGCCCACGTGGCGTTCCGGTCCGGGGAAAAGCAGACCCCGCGCACGCCCCGCCAAGCGCGTGCCCGTAGCCAGATTGATCCCCCCACCTGGTGCCTTGCATCGGCCCGGAGCCGGGCCGGAAATTTGAGATCCTGCGGCAAGCGGCAAGGTCTGCGGAACCGGACGGCCGCCCCGGTAAACCCTGCCGGTCAGGCAGCGGAGGAACCGATCAGGCCTCGGCCAGGGCGCCGGAGAGGAGCGCCTCGAGAAACTGATCGGGCGAGAAGGGCTCGAGGTCGTCGGCTCCCTCACCCAGCCCCACGAACTTGACCGGCAGGCCGAACTGCTCGGCCACCGGCACGATCACGCCCCCACGGGCGGAGCCGTCGAGCTTGGCCAGCA
>JBILOA010000290.1:0-3687 GCA_044374735.1 Pirellulales bacterium
CGGGCGAACAGGCTGCGGGCGAACAGGCTGCGGGCGAACAGGCTGCGGGCGAACAGGCTGCGGGCGAACAGGCTGCGGGCGAACCGGCGCAGCCCGAAGGCGGCGAGCCAGCGGGCACCGAAGCGATGCAGGAACAAGCCGCCGAAGCCGCATCGGGCGAGCCTGCGGGAGCTGAGCAGCCGCCCAGCGAGCCGTCCGCAGGTGAGCCTTCTGCCGGTGAGCCTTCTGCCGGTGAGCCTTCTGCCGGTGAGCCGTCCGCTGGTGACGCTTCTGCAGGTGAGCCGTCCGCAGGTGAGCCGCCGATCGGCGACTCGCTCGCGGCCGGTGCGGAAGATGCTCGGGCAGCGGCGGCGATGGCTGCCGAACTGGCGTCAGCGCTCGGCGAACAGGCGGCCGCGGCTGCCCAGCCCCAGGGTGAGTCGCAGGCAGCCCAGTCGGCCGCCGCACTCGCGCAGGCGCTCGCCGGCGAGCAGGTGCAGGCGGCCCTCGCGATGGCCGAACGGGCCCGGGCGCTCGCGGCGATGCAGGCAGCCGCGGAGGCAAGAGCCGCAGCGCAGGCTGCCGCCAGCCAGCCAGGCCAACAGCCAGGACAGCCCGGTCAACAGCCGGGCCAGCCTGGTCAACAACCCGGCCAACAGCCAGGACAGCCTGGGCAACAGCCCGGTCAGCAGGCGGGCATGCAGCAGCCCCAGGGACCGGCGGGCCGCGGGCCCAACGTGAACGACACACCGCAGACGTCGCCCGTGGGGATCGCCGACGCCGACCGTCGCGGGCTCGACCCGGCAATGCGGGCCGCGATCGAGAAGCTGCCGCCGCACGTCCGTGACCCGTTGCTCGAGGGCATGCGGCAGCAGGGGCCGGAGGCCTACCGAGGGGTGATCGAGGCCTACTTCAAGCGGCTCGGCCAGGAGATCCCCCGATGAACGAGTTCGCCGGGTGGCTGGCACGATCCGCGGGCATCGGCCACGAGCTGGCGACGCGGATCGACCGCGCCGAGTGGCACTGGGCCCGGCCGGCCGCCCTCTGGATCGGCCTGGCGCTGCTGGTGCCGGTGGGCGTCTGGATCGCCCGGCGGCACGCGAGCCGGATGCCATGGCTCTCGCCCGGCATGCGGCGCACGCTCACGGCCTGCCGGATCGGCGTTCTCGCACTCTTGGTGTTCATCCTCGCCGGCCCCTTCGTACGGCTCGACGAGACGATCGAGGAGCGGCCGGTGGTGGCGGTGGTGCGCGACGCCTCGGCCAGCATGGATCTGCCGGTCGGTCGCCTGCCGGCCGAGTCGGTGCCCGGCCTGGCGGGTGCCGTCGGCCTCGATCAGCCCGCGCCCCAAGACACCGCCGCGATCACCGCGCTCGGGGAGCGGCTGGCCGGGTGGACACGCCGCGAACTGCTCGACAGCCTGCTGGCCACGCAGGCGGCGACGACGCTGCGGCAGCTCGGCGACCGGTTCGAGGTTCGCGAATACGAGGTCGGCCGCCGCCCCCTGCGGCTCGCGAATCCCGACCCCGCGGCCGCCGACGCCGCCCCGGCCGAATCGACACAGCCCGCCACCAAGGCCCCGGCCGCGAATCGGCCCGCGGGCCTCGATCCCTCCGACACGGCCCTCGGCGAGGCGCTCGAACTCGCCATCGACGACGCCTCCGGCCGGGGCCTGGCCGCCATCGTTTTGATCACCGACGGCGTCTCGACGCGGGGTGTGGAACCGGTGGCGGTCGTCCGGCGGGCGGCCGAGGCCACCGGCGGCACGTCGCGCGGGCCGATCTTCGCCGTGCCGATCGGCGGGCCCGAGCCGCCCCCCGACGTGGCCGTGGCCGAGATTCTCGCGCCGCCGGAGGTCACACTCGACGACACGGTCGCGCTCACCGCGATGGTGCGGTCGGTGGGCCTCGCCGGCCGCACGACCGTCGTCGAACTCCGGGATGCGGCCGGCAACGTGCTCGAGTCCAAGCCGCTCGACCTGAGCGACGGCCGGCGACAGGTCGCGTTCGCGTGGAAGGCGACCCAGGCGGGACGGATCGGGCTCACGGTCGCCATTCCGCCACAGGATGGCGAGGCCACGGCCGAGAACAACTCGCGTGACCTGTCCGTCGATGTCACGACCCGGACCTTGAAGACGCTCGTCGTCGACGATGCCGCCCGCTGGGACACGCGGTTCCTCGACCATGCCATCCGTCGCGACAAGGGCTTTGCGCCGACTCTCGTGCTGGCCTCGGCCGCAAAGCCCGACGACACACTGCCGGAGGATGCCGAGGGCTGGGCCGCCTACGACCTCGTGCTGCTCGGCGACGTGCCGGTGACGCTCCTCGACGAAGACCGCCAGCGAGCGCTCGTCGAGGCGGTGGAGCGGCTGGGCGTGGGCGTGGTCTTCCAACCTGGTGGCGAGCACCTGCCGAAGGAATACGCCGGGGCCCCGCTGGCGGCCCTGTTTCCCCTCGAGTTCGACGCCGCAGGGGAGGGGACCGCCGCGGTGGAGGCCCCCGACTTCGAGCCGCTGGCGATGGGCGTCACCGCCCGCGGGGCCATGCACCCGGCCTTCGCGATCTCGGGCGACGCGGCGGGCAACCGCAAGGCGTGGAGCGAGATGCCCCCGTTCTTCCGGGCCGCCGCCGTGGGCCGCCCCAAGCCCTCGGCCACCGTGCTGGCCGAGGTGGCCGACCCACGCGGCCGCGGGACGATCCCGCTGGTGGCCGAGGCACCCTTCGGCCGCGGGCGGACGGCCTGGATCGGCACCGAGGAGACCTTCCGCTGGCGACGCAACGTGGGCGACCCGGTCTTCTGGCGGTTTTGGGGCCAGGCCCTGCGGTCGATCGCGCGGCGGGACGACCGGCCCTGGGACACGTCGTGGCTCGTGGTCGAGCCGGGCAGCTGCGAGCCTGGCTCGAGCGTGTTCGTCGAGCTCAACCTCGTCGATGGCGACAAGCAGCCGGTGGAGGTGGCAGTGCAGCAGGTGGGCGTGGCCTTCGGGGAAGTCACGACCTCGCTCGAGCTGACGCCGGCCGAACGGCCCGGTCTGTATCGCGGGGCCTACACGCCCGAGGGCGTCGGTCGCCACGTGCTGACGGCCACGTCGGCGGCGGGGCCGCTCTCGGCCGACCTGGCCGTGCAGGCGTCGAGCCGGGAGCTGGCCCGCACGGCCGTTGACCGCGGGGCCCTGCGGGGCCTCGCCGACCTGACCGGCGGCGCGGTGCTCGAGCCGGACGCCTTCTCAACGCTGCCCTACCGGCTCGCAGAGACGGCCGTGGAGACCAGCCGCACGCTGGAGGACGAAGTCTGGGACACCTGGCCGGTGCTGGTGCTCCTGGTGGGCCTGTATTGCGTCGACATCGGCATCCGCCGACTGTCGGGTTCGGCCTGAGCGTGGGAGGTGTCCGATGAGATGTCGCATCCGTTCCGTCGCGTGGCTCGCGGTCGTCGCGATCCTCGTCGGCCCCGTGGCCGCGCAGGAGGCCGCGGACGAGCAACGGCAGCTGGTCCGGGTCGAGGCGGCCGTGGACCGCGGGCTCGAATACCTCGCGGGCCAGCAGGAGCCAGAAGGCTCCTTTCCCACGGGCGTCTCCGGCAAACCCAACACCGGCGTGACCGCCTTGTGCCTGCTCGCCTTCATGGGCCGCGGCCACGCCCCGGGCCGCGGCCCCTACCGCGAGACCGTCGGTCGCACGATCGAGTTTCTGCTCGACTCGCGGCAGG
>JBILOA010000421.1:0-2904 GCA_044374735.1 Pirellulales bacterium
GGGGTGGGCCGTGGGCGGCCCGGGCTTCGGTCCGGCGGCCGCCGCAACCGATGCCGCAGCTCACCGGACCGCTCGCCACCTATCCCGCGCGGGTTTCCTTCGCCGCGTACGTGGTCACGATCCTGGTCGGCGGTGTGGTGCTCACGCTTCCCGTCTCCCGCCAGCCCGACCGGCCGCCGATCTCGTTCGTCGACGGCGTGTTCACCGCCACGAGCGCCTGCTGCGTCACGGGCCTGACGGTGCGGAGCACGGTCAATGATTTTTCCACCTTTGGCCAGGGCGTGATCCTGGCCCTGATCCAGCTCGGCGGCCTGGGGATCATGACGATCACGACGCTCGCCACCTTCCAGATCGGAGGTCAGGCCACGCTCCGGCAGCGGGCGGTCGTCGCCGACACGCTGGGCGTCAAGTCGGGTCGCGACCTCCGCTGGGTGGGCCGGGCGGTGCTCCTGACGGTGCTCGTTTCCGAAGCCGCCGGCTTTCTGCTGCTGGTCGCCGCGGCCTGGGGAACGGCGCCGGCCGCGGAGATCGCCTGGCAGTCGTTGTTCCACTCGGTGTCGGCCTTCTGCAACGCGGGCTTCGCCCTGCACGACGCCAACCTCATGCCCGACGCGGGGAATGCCGGGATCAACCTCGCGATCTGCGGGCTGATCATCGTGGGCGGCATCGGTTTCCCGGTGATCATCGACGTCTGCCAGCGGCTCCGGCGGCCGCGGGACTGTTGGCAGCGGCTGTCGATCCAGTCCAAGCTGATGCTGATCGGCACGGCCGCGCTGCTCACCCTGGGCGCGGTCTCGTTCTGGTTGCTGGAGTGGGATCAGGCGCTGGCTGATCAGCCGCTGGAGACGCGGCTCCTGATGGGTGTGTTTCACTCCACCACCTGTCGAACGGCCGGGTTCAACACCATCGACTACGGCACGCTCGCCAGTTCCACGCTGTTCCTCACGATCATCCTGATGGCGATCGGCGCCGGTCCCTGCTCCACGGCCGGGGGCTTCAAGGTGAGCACGCTGATGACGCTGCTCGTGAGTTCCTGGTCGAGCTTCCGGGGGTTGCCGCGGGCCAACATCTTCCGCCGCACCATCCCGGCCAGCGCCGTCCGCCGGGCCACCGCCGCGGCACTCCTGTTCGGGGCCGTGGCCACGGTCGCGCTCGTGGCGCTGCTGGTGGTCGAATCCCGCAATCCCACGTCGGACCGGCCGCGGTGGTTTCTGGAGTCGTTGTTCGAGTGCATCTCGGCCCTGGGCACGGTGGGGCTGTCCACCGGCATCACGCCGCTGCTCTCCGACCCCGGCAAGATCGTGCTCATCGTGCTCATGTTCGTGGGCCGGCTCGGCCCGATCTCCGCGGCCATGGCGCTCAGCCGCCAGCGCACGCCCTACCAGCCCGAATACCCCGAGGAGGAGCCGCTCGTCGGCTGATCGACCGTGAAAGCGACCAAGCGATTCGTGATGCTCGGCATGGGCACCTTCGGCACGGCCCTGGCCCGCAAGCTGGCGGCCAACGGCTGCCAGGTGATCGGCGTCGACTCCCGCCGCGAGCGGCTCGAGGCGGTCAAGCACGAGATCCACGAGTGCGTGATCGGCGACTGCACCGACCGCGAGGTGCTGGAAAACCTGCCGCTCCGCGACGTCTCGGCGGTGTTCATCTCGCTCGGGGAGACGATCTCGCTCTCCCTGCTGGCGACGCTCCACGTCAAGGAGCTCGGGGCCCGGCAGGTGATCGTCAAGGGCGTAACCAAAGACCACGGCAAGATCCTGGAACACCTCGGCGTCGATCGTGTGGTCTTTCCGGAGGAGGAAGTGGCCCGCCAGCTGGCCGACAAGATGACCTGGCCCAACGTGCTCGACTTCCTGCCGATCGATCCCGACTACAGCGTGGCCGAAGTGGCGATGCCCGGCTCACTCTCGGGCAAGACGCTCGCCGACGCCAACCTGCGGACGGTGATCGGGGTGCACGTGATGGGGATCAAGGACGTGCTCACGGGCAAGTTCGAGATGTTCCCCGACGGCCGCCGCAAGCTTCTCGAAGACCAGGTGCTGCTGGTCGTGGGTCGTGCCGACGAACTCCAGGCCCTCCGCGATTTGCCGTAAGGGTGGCCCTCTGCCCGCGCAGCTCGGGCCCACGATGTTGGAAGCCCGGGGAAGCGTGGCCCTACTGGCCGGGCGGACCCGGCGGGAGTGCGATCTCGATCTCGCCGGGCGGCGGCGGCGTGGTGGAGGGCTTCGCGGCGGCGTTGGGATCGAAGGCGGGTGTGTCGGTGCCGGTGCGAGCCACGAGATCCGAGGTCAGCGAGAGTTTCTCGCCCCCGGCCGGCTGGAGTTCCAGCTTGTTCACGCCCCAGGTGCCGCGGGTCTTCTTGCCCTCGACCACGATCACCCCCGTGGCCTTCGTGCCCTTGGCCTCGAACTCGAGGCGGGCGATCCCGTCGGTCTCGTTGGCCGTGCCGCGAACCGTGCGGGAACACTCGATGGGCTTGCCGAGCAGCTCGGCGACGCGGTCGTTGGCCCGCACCTCCTGGGCCGCCTCGATCGCGAGCGGGTGATCGGCCAGTCGGCTGCAGCCGGCGGTGAGGGCGATTCCGATCAGCAGGGCGGTGCGAACCATGACGGGCCTCCGTGCACGTGAGTCGTTGGGGAACCGGAACGCGGCAGACCGGGCGGCGGTCACGAGCCCTTGGCGTCGTTGGCCCGGCACCAGGCGATCTTCTCGGCCGTCGTCGAGGGCAGCGGCCCCGCGGCCGGCGCCGCCTTCGCGGCCTTCACCACCGGCTCCGGCGCCGGCTCCGCGGCGGGCTCGGGCTCCGCGGCGGTCGGCTCGGCTGCCGGGGCCGCCTTCTTCGCCCGGGCCGCGGCCAGGATGTCGGCCGTGGAGAGTTTGCCGGCTGGCTTGGCCTCCGCCGGC
>JBILOA010000177.1:0-4854 GCA_044374735.1 Pirellulales bacterium
GCCAGGTCGCGGCGTAGCGGCCGAGGACGGGGATGGAGACGACCACCTCCTCGGAGGCGGCGCCGGCCGCATCGCCGCGGACGACCAAGCGGATTTTGCCGTCGCTGGCCTCCGCCTCGGCCAGGATCTCGCCGAGCTGGATGCGGGGGTCGATGCCGGCGAGCTTTCGGCCGTTGACGCTCTCGATCACCTGCCCTTTGGCGAGCTTGCCGGTGGCGGCCGCGGGAGATCCCTCCTCGACGTTCTTGACCTTCATCACGAAGGCGGGCTGGTGGAGTTCGATTCCAATGCCGACCGGGCCGAACCGGTCGATCGTGGTGAGCGACTTGGTCTCGTCGGGCCGGGTCGAGAACAGGCCGGGCTCCCGGTAGAAGGCTTCCCCCGCGGCGGCCGGCGAGGCGGCGGCCGAGGTGATCAGGGCGGCCGTGAGAAGGCGGGGCAGGAAACGCAAGGCGGGTCGTTCCGGGGGCCTGGCCCGTCCCCGGGCCACGGCCTCGAGTATGCCATTTTCGCCGCTTGTCGCTCCAGACAAAGCATCGCGCATAACAGACAGTCGGGGTGGCAGCGGCAACCGGGTACGATCCATGCCACGTGTCTGCCTCGGAGTCTCTGCCATGCCGACGATTCGATTTCCAACCCGGCGGGAGTTCCTGGCCGCGGCCGGTGGCCTGGGCCTGGTCGCCCGTCGCGGCACGGTGGCCCGGGCCGCGGCCTGGCGGTCGCCGAATGCGCGGCCGCGGCTCGCCGTGATCGGCTGCGGAGCCCGTTGGGACAAGCGGGTGATCGATCCGGCCGGTACCTATGGCGTGGGCAAGGAGTTTCCGCCGTACGGTGACGTCGTGACCGTGTGCGACGTCGACGCCGACCGACAGGCGAGGGCCCGCGAGATCGTGAAGGGGTGGCAGGGGGTGGCGCCGACCACGACGAGTGACTACCGGAAGGCGATCGACGATCCCGCGATCGACGTGGTGCACATCAGCACCCCGGACCACTGGCACGCCAAGATCGCGATCGAGGCCATGCTCGCGGGCAAGGACGTCTACTGCGAGAAGCCGCTCACGTTCACGATCGACGAGGGGAAGCGGCTGTGCGAGATCTGCCGCCGCACGGAGAGGATCGTGCAGGTGGGCACGCAGCAGCGGAGCGACCTGCGGTTCATCACGGCCGTGGCGCTCGTGCGGGCCGGCCGTATCGGCAGGCTCGAGCGGATCCAGTGCGCCGTGGGCGAGGGGCCGGCAAGCCCGCCGCTGCCGGCCGTCGATCCCCCGGCCGGTTTCGACTGGGACCGTTGGCTGGGCCCCGCGCCCGTGGCGGCGCATCGGTTTCTGGCCGGCGCCAAGAACATTCCCGGCGCCTGGGCCCGGGGCCACTACGAGTTTCGCTGGTGGTACGACTATTCCGGCGGCAAGCTCACCGACTGGGGCGCCCACCACGTCGACATCGCGACCTGGGCGGCAGGCAGGGAGCAGACCGGGCCGGTGAAGGTCGATCCGGTGATGGTCGAGCATCCTGTTCCGCTCGAGGCAGGGCGGCCGACGCTGGAGGACCGGTATCAGACGGCTACGAAGTTTCTGATCCGGGCCACCTATGCCGACGGGCTCGAGCTCACGATCCGGCACGACACCGACAACGGAATCCTGTTCGAGGGCACGGAGGGAAAGATCTTCGTGAACCGCGGCAAGCTCGCCGGCCGGGCGGTCGACGACCTCGCCACGGCCCCGCTTCCCCCCGAGGCGATCGCGGGTGTCTGGAAGGGCCGCGAGCCGGCCGACCACGTGGCCGAGTTTTTCGCGGCCGTGGCCGCGCGGCGGGAGCCGATCGCCGACGTGTTCAGCCACCATCGGGCGCTTTCGACCTGCCACCTGGCGGGTATCGCGGCCCGACTGGGCCGGGCGATCCGCTGGGATCCGACCGCGGAAACGATCGTCGACGACCCGCAGGCCGCGTCGTTCCTGGCCCGTGAGCCCCGCCGAGGCTACGCGACCGAGGCATGATGAGCAGTCGCCCCGGAGGCTCGCGGTTTTGCCGCACAGGGGCGGCCGCTGGGGCCGGCACAACGAGCTACGCCCGCCGGCGGAGCTGCCAGCCCAAGGCGACGAGGCCCGCGGCCGCCAGGACGAGCGTGGAGGGCTCGGGCACGGCCACGTAGTTGAGGACGAGATTCTGGCTGTCGTTCGAGAGGCCGACGTTCCAGGTGCCCGTTGCCGTCGGCGTGCTCGTGAAGCCGCTCGAGTCGACCGTCCAGCGGGCCGGGTCGAAGCCGGTGATCCCGGCCGTGGTCGTGAGGATCGTCCAGGAGTTCGTGGCGTCGGCGAAGTTCGTGACGTTGCCGGCGACGTTGTCCGCGGTCAGCGAGAGCACGTCGACCACGTAGCTGCCGGCGGTCGCCCCGGTGAGGCTCAGGCCGCCGGTGATCTGGATCTGGTCAACGTTCGTGCCGGCGACGGAGGCGGCCCAGTCGTTGAGCTCCCAGTCGTAGCCGAAGGAGCTCCAGGTCTGGCCCGTGGTGAAGGACATGATGCCGGGGCTGTTGCCGGGGGAGAGCACGTCGCCGGTGTTGTCGAGCGAGAGGGCGAGGCTGATCGTGCCCGTGCCGCCGAGGACGGCCCGCTGGGAGGGGCCGGTGCCCGTGCCGTTGAGCGAGGTCAAGGCGGTGAGGGGGGTGGAACTGTTGTAGGCGAGCAGGGCACCGGCCGCGACGCCGATGCCGCTCGAGGCGTTGATGTCCCCGGCGGTCACGGAGAGCGTGCCCTGGGCGATGGTCGTGGGGCCAGAGTAGGTGTTGCTCGCCGAGAGCGCCAGCGTGCCGTTGCCGAGCTTGGTGAGGCCGCGCGCACCGCCCGAAGCACCTGTGCTGTCTGCGAGAACATCGGCAACTGTGAAGTTACCGCCACTCGCGTTGGTGGTGTCAAAGCCAAAGAACGATCCGGCGTTCATGCCGTTGGTGGCGCTGGAACTGGCGGCGAGGTTGGTGAGCAGGGTGGTGATGCTGCCGGTGGTGAACTCGTTGGTGCCGCCAACGTTGAATGCGAGCGTGCCGCCACTGTTCACCCTGATGTTGGCGGCCGTCCAGCTCGCGGGGGTGTTGTTGTAAAGCGCGGTCTGCCGCTCAAACTTGAGGGTACCGCCGCTGATGGTTGTCGAGAGTGTGTACTGACTGGTGCCCGCAAGCGTCCACGTGCCGGCGCCGGTCTTCAGAACCTCGGTGCCGCTGCCGTTCCCCCACGTTCCCGTGATCCGGTTGCCCGCGCTGGTGCCGTCGAGAATGTAACCCCGGGTCCTGCTGGTGCTGGTGATGCCATTGATGACGACATCCACGCCGGTCGGATTGAAGCGGATGGCCCCATTGGCACCCGTGCCTCCGGCAATGGTTCCATTGTTGCTGTCCGAACTGCCTGTGCCGCCTGCGAACGTGATGATGGGCGTGCCCGAGATAATGTCGCCACCCGCCTGGAAATTGAGCACAGTACCGCAGTCCAGACTCGGCCCCGAGCTGAACAAAAGATTGACGGCAGCCCCACTCGTGAGCCGGTCAACGACCAAGGTTCTTGTGGTGCTGCGAACGCTCGTGTTCAGCGTGTTCGCGACCGAACGATTGCTGTCGTTCTCGAACCGCAGCGTGGTGCCAGTGGTCCCCCAGACAAGCTGACTGCCTGAAGGCAGGGCTCCGGAACCGGCCAGCACCAACGTGCCGCCACTGATGGTCGTGCTACCCGAATAGGTGTTTGTACCCGAGAGGATCCAGGTACCAGCCAGGTTTTTGGTGATGGCAAGCGTACCGCCGGCACCATTGGAGATGCTTCCGCTTACGGTGTTGTTCAAGGTGCTCGTGCCGAGCAGGGTGAGTGTCTTGGTGCCAGTGCCTGTGGGAGCGACCGCGGCAGAGAGGACCAGGGCTCCAGTGTTGCTGGATGTCCGGATGGTGCCAGCGGTGCCGGTGATATCGATCAGACGGTTGCTGGTTTCACCAGCTCCGGTGTACTCAAGCTCGCCGGCGCTACCAATGAAATCGATGGCCGTATTGTTGGTTCCAAGAGGACCCGAAGTCAGGCCGATATTCCCAATGGTCGCGACAACGATGCCTCCACCGTTGGTTCGCGTTCTACCGGTGTAGGTACTTGCTCCGGAGAGGGTGAGGTTGTTGCCGTTCAATTTTAAGACCGAAATTGGCTCGGTAATGTTGCTCGCATAAGTGAATGAAGCCGCGGTGGTGTCGAGACCCAAACCGGAATTGGCACTTGTCCAAGTGGCGGCTCCACGCAGCGAATCGATGTTCGCGGAGGTCCAGGCCCCGGTGCGTACTCCGATCGTGGCACCATCGGCGACGATGACTCTGCCTACCGTGGCGAAACCGGGCAGGGCACCGGTGGTGGTGGCTGTCAGAACGCCAGCGCTGACGGTGGTGTTTCCGTTGTAGGTGTTCGTGCCGGAAAGAATCAGCTGGCCCGGCCCCTCTTTAATCAGGCCCGCCGTGCCGGTGCTATTGGTGATCGCGCCGGACAGGGTGGATGTAGCAGTGCCGGAAGCACCGGCATTCGCAATGATGGTGCGGTCGGAACCATTGAGGTTGATCGCGCTCGCGAAGGTCAGGCTCGACGTGCCTTGGGAAGCCGATGTTTGGAGGACAAACTTGGAGGGATTGAAAGTGGCACTTCCCCAGGTGACGGCACCGATGTTCCAGGTCAGGCCGGTGTTTCCATTCTCGGAAAAACCGCTTTCGCCGCCGAGTACCTGAATTTGCCCGGCACCGGTGCCTTGAGCCAGGGTGTTGGTTGCAGTCCAGCGTTGTTCGATGACACCGCCATTGAGGGTGATGTTGCCGCTCGTCAACCAAGCAAGTTGGTCGCCGTATTG
>JBILOA010000178.1:0-4846 GCA_044374735.1 Pirellulales bacterium
GCTCTCGCGGGTGTACCGCTTGGCCGTCGCCGACGATCCGCGGGCCGCGGCGGCCGATCCCGAGAACCGGCTGCTCTCGCACATGCACCGCCGCCGGCTCGACGCCGAGTCGATCCGCGACGCGATCCTGCAGGTCAGCGGCACGCTCGACCTCACGGCCGGCGGGCCCGGGATCGCCGACCCGAACGTGCTCGGCGGGGTGGGCAGCGACCGGCCCACCGAGTATGGCTACCAGTTCACCGACACCCGGCGGAGCGTCTACACGCCCGCCTTCCGCAACCGCCGCCTGGAACTCTTCGATGCCTTCGATGCCGCCGACCCCAACGCCGTGTCGGGCGCGCGGACCACGAGCACCGTGGCGCCGCAGGCCCTCTACCTGCTCAACAGCCCGTTCGTGATGGACCAGGCCGAACTGGCGGCGAAAAAGCTGCTCGCCGCCGGCCCGCCCGACGAGCCGGCCCGGGTGGACGCCGCCTTCCTGGCCGCCGTCGGTCGCAGGCCCCGGCCGGCCGAGCGGGACGCCGTGCTCGCGTCGCTGACCGCCGCCGGCGACGAGCGGCTCGCCGGCTGGCAGCGGGTGTTCCAGGCCCTCTACGGCTGCATCGACTTCCGGACGCTCGAGTAGGAGATTTGCCCGTGCACGCCGTGATGACCTCCCGTCGCGACCTGCTGCGATCGACCGCCTGCGGCTTCGGGTCGCTCGCGCTGGCGGGCCTGCTCGGCCGCGAGGCCGGGGCCGCCGTCGCGCCCGCCGTGTCCGTGCCACACGTGCCGCCCCGTGCCAAGCGGGTGATCTTCCTGTTCATGGCCGGGGGCGTGAGCCAGGTCGACAGCTTCGACCACAAGCCGCTGCTCGACGCCCGCGACGGAACCTCCCACGAGTTCGCCGACTCCCGCACCCGGGCCCGAAGCGGCAAGGGCACGACCGCCCGCGTGATGAAGCCGCTCTGGCCCTTCCGGCCGCGGGGCGAGTGTGGCAAACAGACGAGCGACCTCTTCCCCGCGACGGCAGAGCACGTGGATCGGCTCTGCTTCCTCCACGGGATGCACACCGAGGGAGTGGCCCACGGCCCGGCCACGCTCTTCCTCCACACCGGCACGACCACGCAGATCCGTCCGTCGATGGGATCGTGGGTGAGCTACGCCCTCGGCAGCGGCAGCGAAAACCTGCCTGCCTTCGTCTCGCTCTCTCCCTCGATCGGGAACGGCGGCCCGCGGAACTACGGCAGCGGCTTCCTGCCTGCCGTGCACCAGGGAACGGCCGTGGGTCGGGCCGGGATGCCGGCCAAGGAGGCGGGCATCCGCTTCCTGGGCAACGCGGCCCGCGACGCGGCCGCCGAACGGTCCCAGTTCGAGCTCGTGCAGGCGCTGAACCGCGAGCAGGCGGCGGTGCGGGCCGGCGACGCCGCGGTCGAGGCGATCGTGGAGTCGTACGAGCTTGCCTGGCGGATGCAGGCCTTCGCGCCCGACGTGCTCGACCTCGCGGGGGAGAGCCCGGCCACGCTCGCGCTCTACGGGATCGGCGAAAAGCCCACCGACGATTACGGCCGGCTGTGCCTCACGGCCCGCCGTCTGGCCGAGGCGGGCGTGCGCTACATCCAGGTCAACTACTCCGACAACTCCAACAACCCCGCCTGGGACCAGCACTCCAACATGCCCAAGCACGCCGACCATGCCCGGGCGGTGGACAGGCCGATCGCCGGCCTGCTCGCCGATCTCGCGGCCCGCGGCCTGCTCGACGACACGCTCGTCTGGTGGGGGGGCGAGTTCGGCCGCAACCCGTTCGCTCAAGGCAACGGCACGGGCCGCGATCACGACCCCGACGGATTCACCGTCTGGCTGGCGGGAGGCGGCGTGAAGCCGGGCTTCTCGCACGGCGCGACCGACGAGTTCGGCCACGTGGCGGTCGAGGGTCGGACCCACATGCACGACCTGCACGCGACGGTCCTGCACCTCCTGGGCATCGACCACACGCGGCTGACGTATCCCTTCGCCGGCCGTGAGTTCCGGCTCACCGACGTGGCCGGCGAGGTGATCACCCCGATCCTGTCGTGAACGGGCGGAGCGTCACGGCCGCTGGGAGGTGTGGTATCGTCGCAGGCATGAACCCGGTTGCCCGTGGTCGTCGTTTGCGTCGGGCCGTCTCGTTGCGGATGTTGGCCGTCGGCCTGCTCGCTCCGCTGGCGGGCGTGGTCGCGTCGTCCGCCGCGGAGCCGGGCCTCGTGGTTCGGAGCTTCCACGCCGATCCGCCGATCTGCCGCGCGGGCCGGCCCGTCGGCCTGACGGCGGTCGTCGTCAATGACGGCACGACCACTCACGAGGTGACGGCCGCGCTCCGGTTGCCGCCGGGCCTGCGGCTGCTTTCCCCGGCGGCGACCGGCCCGATCCGGATCGCACCCACCGACGGCGAGCAGCGGCTGCGGTTCACCGTCGAGGCGGCGGCCGGAGGCCAGGCGGAGGTCGGGCTCGAGCTCACGGCGCCGGGCGCCGAGACGGTGGGGCAGCCGTTGCGGATCGGGTTCCTGCCACCCGTCGCGATCGAGCGCCGCGCGGCCGTTCCGCGTCCGAACCCCGTCAGGCCCGACCTCCTCGTCGGGGCGATTCATTGTCCGCTCTGGGAGGCCGACCGCGTCGATCTGTGGCGGGGCGTGCTCCGGCATCCGGAGCGGCTTCCCGCCCTGGGGCTGTACGCGCAGGAGCACCCCGAGGTCGCGGAGTGGGAGGCGAAGTGGGCCCTCGAGCACGGGATCTCGTTTTTCGTCTACTGCTGGTATCGCGACGGCCAGGCCGCCCCGGTGCGGGCGCGGTTCGGTCGCGGGCTCCACGAAGGCCTGTTCCGGTCGCAGGTCGCCGACACGATGACGTTCGCGATCCTGTGGGAGAACCAGGCCCAGGGCGTGGGCGGTGTGGCCGACGAGCGAGATTTGCTCGACAACCTCGTGCCCTCCTGGATCGAGACCTTCTTCAAACGGCGCAACTACCTCACGATCGACGGCAAGCCGGTGCTCTTCGTCTACGACACCGAGCGCTTCATCCGCGACCTCGGTGGCCTCGAGCCGGCGGTGCGGGCCGTCGAGGCGATGCGGGCAGCCTGCCGGGCGGCGGGCTTCGCCGGGCTGACGCTGATCGGCGAGCACCGGGGGTTCGTGCCCGCCACGCTCGACACGATGCGGGATCTCGGCGTCGATGCGTCGTTCGCCTACTGCTGGCATCTCCCCGGCAGCCCCGATCCCGACACGGCCGTCGCCGGGCAGTTGGCGGCGATTCGTGCGATCCGCGACCGGGGCGTGCTCCCCCAGGTGGTGACCGTGTCGCAGGGCTGGAGTGGCTGGCACGACGAGGGCAGCGTCTGGTCGGTGCCCCCCGACCGATTCGAGCGGCTGCTGCGGGAGGCCAAGGCGATCGTCGAGGCGTCGCCCCCGGGCTCGCTCGGCAGCCGGATGCTCCTGATCGACAACTGGAACGAATGGAGCGAGGGGCATTTCATCGCGCCGTCGCGGCAGTATGGCTTCGGCTATCTCGACGCGGTCCGCGACGTGTTCGCCGGGAGTCAGGCCGACCACGTCGACCTGATCCCGGAGGACGTGGGCCTCGGGCCCTATGACGGAGCCGCGCGGCGGTCGCTCGCCCGCCGCGAGGAGTTGCGGCCTCTGCTGACGCGGCGAGTCACGGCTGCGCCGCCAGACGCCGACCTCGTGGGCTGGTGGGCGTTCGACGAGCCGCCCGACACGCCGGTGGCCGACGACGCCTCGGGCCATCGGCTGGGCGGTGAACTGCTGGGCGTGGGCCGCGTGCCGGGGATCGTGGGTGGTGCGATCGAGTGCGCGGGGGGCGTGATCCAGGTTCCCGACGACCCGCTCCTCTCGATCCCGGAGGCCATCACGATCGAGTGCTGGGTGCATACCGACGTTCCGGGGCAACACGACCGCTGGATCGTGAGCCGCATCCAGGGGGGAGGCATCGAGACGGGCTACCGGCTCGGCATGCTCGAAGGCAAGCCGTGCTTCGAGGTGCCGCAGACGGCGTGGAGCCACCACCTCGTCGCCCCGAAACCGTTGCCGCTCGGCCGCTGGGTGCATCTGGCCGGCACGTTCGACGGCCGGACGATGCGGCTCTTCGTGGATGGCGTCGAGGTCGCCACGCTCGACCGTCCGGGCCCGATCAATCCCAGCCACTTCGAACTCGTGATCGGCGGCTTTGCGCCTGGCCACCGAGCCCACTTCCAGGGTCGCATCGACGAGGTGAAACTCTTCCGCCGAGCCTTGCCGGCGGAAGAGGTCCGCGGCCGGCACGACGCCATCGCGGCGCCCAACAACGGCGGCAAGCGGTAGGCCACCGCCTCGGCCGCGCCGTCGCCCCGACGGGGCCGGTCAGAGCAGCCAGCCGATGCCCACGTCGAAGTAGTAGCCGGCCGCGTCGCGGGTGAGACCCCAGCCCATTCGGCAGCCGAGTTCGAAGTTTGGGGTGATCATGAAATGGGTGCCGGGGCCGACGAACGACCGCACGGAGTCATCGGGCAGGCCCTGGGTCCAGGAGCCGAACCACTCGGCATGCACCTCGAATCGCTGCGTGACGGGCGCCCGCAGCACGACCGACGGCATCCAGCGATCGAACCGGCCTTCCTCGCTGTCGGCATAGGCGTAGCGGAGCGCCGAATCGAACCGCCAGCGCTCGGCCAGTTCCCAGCCGAAGGCATAGGTGGCCACGGGCTCGGTGCCCCAGACGTCGCCGGCGACGGGCGTGAAGCCCTCCATGATCACCGCACTGCGGGGCAGCCAGCCGTCCTGGTCGGTCGTTCGCAGTTTGAAGCCGTAGAGCAGGCTGGCTTCGGACGAGAGTTCGGTGC
>JBILOA010000179.1:0-4822 GCA_044374735.1 Pirellulales bacterium
GTCGAGGTTGGTCACCAGCGCCTCGGTGGTGAGCAGCAGCCCGGCGATGCTCGCCGCGTTGGTCAGGGCCACCCGCACCACCTTGACCGGGTCGATGATCCCGGCCTTGTACATGTCGACGTACTCGCCCTTGTTGGCGTCGAAGCCCACCGTGAGATCCTTGCCGGCAACCTCGTCGGCCACCACGGCCCCGTCGATGCCACCGTTCTCGGCGATCTGGCGGATCGGGGCCTCGAGGGCCTGGAGAATGATGTCGACGCCGATCTTCTCGTCGCCCTTGGCCTGCGACCGGGCCTTCTCGACCGCCTCGCGGCAGCGGAGCAGCGCCACGCCGCCCCCGGCCACGATTCCCTCCTCGACCGCCGCACGGGTGGCGTGGAGGGCGTCTTCGACGCGGGCCTTCTTCTGCTTCATCTCGGCCTCGGTGCCTGCCCCGACGGAGACGATCGCCACGCCGCCAGTGAGCTTCGCCAGCCGCTCCTGGAGCTTCTCGCGGTCGTACTCGCTTTCGGTGTTTTCGATCTGGGCCCGGATCTGGTGCACGCGGGCCTGCACGGCGTCCTGCTTGCCCGCCCCCTGCACGATCGTGGTCTCATTCTTGTCGACCGAAACCCGCTTTGCCTTCCCGAGGTGGGAGAGGTCGAGGCTCTCGAGCTTGAGTCCCAGATCCTCGCTGATCAGCGTCCCGCCGGTCAGGGTCGCAATGTCGCCGAGCAATGCCTTGCGACGGTCGCCGAAGCCGGGCGCCTTGGAGGCACAGACCTTGAGCACACCCTGGAGCTTGTTGACGACCAGCGCCGTCAGGGCGTCGCCTTCGACGTCCTCCGCGATGATCAGGAGCGGCTTGCCCGACTGGGCCACCTTCTCGAGCAGCGGGAGCAGGTCGCGGAGGTTCGAGATCTTCTTCTCATGGATCAGGATCAGGCAGTCGTCGAGTTGGCACTCCATCTCGGCGGTCTTGTTGATGAAGTAGGGGGAGACGAAGCCCTTGTCGAACTGCATCCCGTCGACGAACCGGACTTCCGTCTCGGTCGTCTTGCCCTCCTCGACGGTGATCACCCCGTCCTTGCCCACCTTCTGCAGCGCCTCGGCGAGCAGGTCACCGATCGCTCGGTCGTTGTTCGCGCTGATAGCGCCGACCTGGGCGATTTCCTCCGGACGTTCGACCTTCCGGGCCAGTTCGGCCAGCCGGTCGACCGCCGCCGCCACCGCCTTGTCGATGCCCCGGCGGACCGCCGTCGGATTGCTGCCGGCGGCCACGTTGCGGGTGCCCTCGCGGAAGATCGCGCGGGCCAGCACCGTCGCGGTGGTCGTGCCGTCACCGGCCAGATCCGAGGTCTTCGAGGCCACTTCGTTCACCAGCTTCGCCCCCATGTTCTCGAAGGCGTCTTCGAGATCGACCTCCTTGCTGACGGTCACGCCGTCCTTGGTCACCGTGGGCCCGCCAAACGACTTGTCGATGATGACGTTGCGGCCGGTCGGGCCCATCGTGACGGCCACGGCACCGGCGAGCTTCTCGACGCCCTTCAGCAGCTTGGCGCGGGCACTGTCGTCGAACATCAGTTGCTTGGGCACAGGTCGATCTCCGGTTGAAGCGTTGGGGTTGGGGTGATCAGGGGAATCTTCAGGACAGAACCTTCGCGAGGATGTCGCTCTCTCGCAGGATCTTGACCTCGTGGCCGTCGACCTCGATGTCGCTGCCCGAGTACTTGCCGTAGATGACCTCGTCGCCCACGGCGACCGCGAGCGGCGACCGCTGGCCGTTCTCCAGCAGCTTGCCCGGGCCGAGCGCCAGCACGTGGCCCCGCTGCGGCTTCTCCTTGGCCGTCTCGGGGAGGACGATGCCGCCGGCGGTCCGCTCCTCGGCCTCGACGGGCTCAACCACCACGCGGTCGTCGAGCGGACGGATCTTCAGATTCTTGGATGCCATGATCAGGGGTCTCCGAAAGGTGAAAACAGTGGTGTGAAAAGCCTGTGAATCGCAATCGTCGGAGGAGTCAGCAGCCGAGGCGTTCTGGGGGTCACATCATGCCAGGCATGCCGCCCATGCCTCCCATGCCACCCATTCCGCCCATGCCTCCCATGCCGCCGCCCATCCCGTGGTGGTCGTGGCCGTCGCCCCCGGCCTCTTCCTCATCCTTCGGGATCTCCGTGATCAGGGAGTCGGTGGTCAGAAGCAACGCCGCCACGCTGGCGGCGTTTTGCAGGGCCGTGCGCACGACCTTGGCCGGGTCGATCACGCCGGCCGCCACGAGGTCGACATACTCGCCCTTGTCGGCGTCGTAGCCGTCGTTCTTGCCCTTCATGTGCCGGACGCGGTTCACCACGACCGACCCGTCGACGCCGGCGTTCTCGGCGATGGCGTCGAGCGGATACTTCAGCGCGTTCTTGACGATCGACGCGCCGAGCTTCTCGTCGCCGGCAAGATCGAGCTTCTCGATCGCCTTCTCACTCCGGAGCAGGGCCACGCCGCCGCCGGGCACGATGCCCTCGGCGAGCGCCGCCTGGACGGCACTCTTGGCGTCGTCGATCAGGGCCTTGCGCTCCTTCATCTCGGTCTCGGTGACCGCCCCGACGTTGATCTGGGCGACGCCGCCGGCGAGCTTCGCGAGCCGCTCCTGGAGCTTCTCGCGGTCGTAGTCGCTGGTCGTCTTCCCGATCTCGTCACGGATCTGGGCCACGCGGCCGTCGATCGCCGACTTGCTGCCGGCCCCACTCACGATCGTGGTGTTTTCCGCCTCGATGATCACCTTCTTGGCCCGGCCCAGATCAGTCAGCTTGACCCCGTCGAGCGCGACCCCGAGGTCCTTGAAGATCGCCTGCCCACCGGTCAGCACGGCGATGTCGCCGAGCATCGCCTTGCGGCGGTCGCCGTAGCCGGGCGCCTTGACGGCGACCGACTGCACGATTCCCCGCAGCTTGTTGACGACGAGCGTGGCGAGCGCCTCGCCCTCGACGTCCTCGGCGATGAGCACCAGCGGCTTGCCCGCCTTGCTGACGGCCTCGAGCAGCGGCACCAGGTTCTTGGCACTCGAAATCTTCTCCTCGTAGAGCAGGATGTAGGGGTTCTCGAGCTCGCAGGTCTGGCTGTCGGCGTCGGTCACGAAGTGGGGCGAGAGGAAACCGCGGTCGAACTGCATGCCCTCGACCACGTCGACCGTCGTCTCCGACTGCTTGCCCTCCTCGACCGTGATCACGCCGTCCTTGCCCACCTTGAGGAAGGCATCCGAGAGCACCGCGCCGATCGTCGGGTCGTTGTTGCCGGCGATGGTGGCGATCTGCGTCAGCTCTTTCTTGTTCTTCTCGTCCACCTTCGTGGCCATGGCGAGCACGGCCTTTGAGACGGCCTCGACCGCCTTGTGGATGCCCCGCGAGAGCGCCATCGGGTCGGCGCCCGCGGCGATCATCTTGAGCCCTTCGCGGTAGATCGCCTCGGCCAGCACGGTCGCCGTGGTCGTGCCGTCGCCGGCGACGTCGTTGGTCTTGCTGGCCGCCTCCTTGACGAGCTGCGCCCCGAGGTTCTCGTACGGATCCTCGAGTTCGATCTCTTCGGCGACGGTGACGCCGTCCTTGGTCACCTTGGGGGAGCCCCAGCCCTTGTCGAGCACCGCATTGCGGCCGCGGGGGCCGAGCGTGCTTTTGACCGCGCGGGCGAGCTTGGAAACGCCGGCGAGCAGCGGCTGGCGGGCCTCATCGTCGAACACCATCTGTTTTGCCACGACAATCTCCTCCGGGGGGCGGGACCGGCCCGGTCGCACACGACCGCATTTGGCAGGCCCGTGACGGGTTGCCCAGAGGGAATGCAACCCGCGTGCCGCTTGCGGTCGGGGTCCTGGCGCACGGGCAAAACCGGCGAAAACCTGTGGTCATTCGTTTGGAACGCGTGAGCCAGTGCCGTTTTGGCAGGGTCTTGGCTTGAGGTCGCCCGTGCCATCTCGCCGGACGTTCACAGCGTCTTGGGTAGCGGCGGCTCGGGGGCGCCCATGCCATCTCGCGGACGCTCCCTTCGGGCATCCTGCCCTCCGGTCGCTCGATGCTGGCTGCGCTTCGGCATCCTGCCTGCGCTTGCCAGCAACGCCGCTCGATTGGCATGGGCGACCCCGAGCCAGTCCAACGGTGGAGGCGGCGTCACGCCCATGCGGACATGCAGCACAGATTCGTCTGAACACCCGCCGCGTGCCACCCAGCGCACGACCACGGCCGCGGGATTCGTCTGAACCCGCACCGCGCGCCACCCAGCGCACGACCACGGCCGCCCGGAGGTGCGGCCGCCGGGCGGAGGCCCGGCAAGGCTGCAGGGGGCATGGATGCCCCTGCAGCCGTTAAGCCGGCGCCCAGTCGATCTCGCCCTCGAGGCCGCGGCAGAAGGCGGCGAGCAGGTCGGCGGTGCGGTCGGCGTCCTCGAGCGACACCATCTCCACGGCCGAGTGCATGTAGCGGTTGGGCACGCTCACCAGACCCGTCGCCACGCCGGCCCGTGTCGTCTGGAGGGCGTTGGCGTCGGTCGGCGTGGCCCGGCCGCTGGCGCCCAGCTGGATCGGGATGCCGCCCTTTGCGGCTGCGGCCAGCAGGCGGTCGACGACGTGCGGGTTCATGTTCGGGCCGCGGTACACCACCGGTCCCTTGCCCAAGCCGATGTCGCCCTCGCTCTTCTTGTCGATCGTGGGACAGTCGGTCGCGTGCGTCACGTCGACCGCGATCGCCACCTGGGGATCGACGCCGTGGGCACTCGTCTGGGCCCCGCGGAGGCCGATCTCCTCCTGCACCGTCGAGGCGACGAACAGGCCGCAGGGCAGGGGGCCGGCGGCCACCGCCCGCCGAA
>JBILOA010000181.1:0-4789 GCA_044374735.1 Pirellulales bacterium
CCAACGGGCTCATGGGCCGCGGGCGACCACGCTGGCGATTTTCTCCCATGCGGTCCAGAGACCGATCGTGAGGAATCCGGCTGCCGACACCCAGACCAGTAGGTCCCACGCCGGCGAAGGCGCCAGTCGCGGGTCGCCCTCCCGATACCGAAACCAGATCACCGCCACGGCCAGCCCCGCCAGCATGATCGCCTGGGCCACGCCGCTGGCGAGCACCATCGCCACCGGCTCGCCGATCGCGACGGCCAGCCCGGTGGCCACGAGCACCCACACCGCCGAAAGCCGGCGCGTGAAGGCGGCCGAACCGGCGGCGGTGGGCCCGAGCCCCTGCATCGCCAGGCCATCGGCCACCATCCGGGCGTTGCCGGCCGCGGCCACGAACAGCGTCGAGTAGAGCACGGCGAAGGCGCCCCAGAGAAACACGTGATGGGCCCACGCCCCGAAGACGGGGGCATACATGGCGCCCAGCGAGCGGACCATCTCGCCCCCTTCGGGCACGATCCCCAGCCGGCCGAGCGTAGCGGCACCCAGCAGGTAGAAGGCGATGGTCACGGCCGTGTAGACCACCATCGAGCCCCAGGCGTCGAGCTGCATCACGCGGAGCCAGCCGCGGGCCCGCTCGGCCCAGGCGGGCGAGTCGTCGCGCGGGCCGACTGCCCGCCCGTAGCCCTTCTCGAGGCACCAGTAGGGGTAGATCATCAGCTCGCTCGCCCCCACGCCGATGATCCCGAAGGCGGCCAACCCGACGGCCAACGGGGAGCGATCGCCGTGCGCGGGGGGAATGGACGGCAGCAGTCCCTCGGCCAGTTCAGCTCCGGAGATGGCCCAGGCGGGGTTGCGCTGCAGGAGCGCCAGCGCGGTGAGGGTGACGATCGTGAACGCAGCCACGAGCACGAGCGAGACCTGCTCGATGAGCCGGTAGCGGCCCACGAGCAGGAGCGCGGCCGTGACGATCCCGGTGATCACCGCCCAGATGGTGGTGTCGGAGGGCCGCGCGAGCCCGGCCGCGGCGGCCTCGGCGGAGGCCACCCGCGTGGTCGCCTCCGCCTCCGCGACGGCATCGCCCTGGCGGCCCGCGGCGGCTACCGCGATGCGGGCGGCGGCGAGTTCGTCGTAGCCGCGGTTCCAGGCGCGGCCGGCCGGCGTGAGGGGAACGGCGGCGGCGAGCGACTGCGCCACGCCCGCCACGATGCCGCCCTGCTGGAGCAGGATCAGCGCGGTCATGGCGGCCCAGCCCCACCAGATCCAGTTGCGGCCGCCGATCCGCGGCCCGGGCACCCGATCGAACGCCGCCAGGGGCGTGCGGCCGCTGGCGAGCGTGGTGCGACCGATCTCGATCTGGGCCGCCACCTTGATGGCGCAGCCGATCACGATCAGCCAGAGGAGGGCGAAGCCGGCGGTGGCGCCCACGGAAGTCGTGGCGATCAGTTCGCCCGAGCCGACGATGGAACTGGCCAGGATCACGCCCGGGCCGAGGTGGGCGAGCGTGGCCCCGAGCGACCGTGGCGGGTCTGCAATGCCGGTGTTCTGCACCATGGATCGGGGAGCCTAACACACCCGCAACTGGGTGGGCCGGGGCGTGCGGTCCACACGGGTTTCGAACAATCCCGCTTCCAATCCCGACACCTGCCGGTGCTGCATGCTTCTCCCCCACGTCCGTGGTAGATTTTGGGGACTGTTGGCCAGTCGGGGAACAGAATGGTTTTGGTCGCCGCGGCGCAGTGAGATCGAGTTTCCTTCGGTCAAGCGTCGTCATGTGCGGCATCTGCGGGGTGATCGGGTTTCCGGCCGAGCAGGGTCGCGCCGCCACCGAGCGGATGGCGCGGGCGATGGTGCATCGCGGCCCGGACGACGATGGCTTCGCCGAGATGCCGCTCACGAACGACCCGGCCGGTCCGGTCGCGGCGTTCGGCTTCCGGCGGCTGGCGATCCTCGACCTCTCGCCGACGGGCCATCAGCCGATGGTCAATCCCGCCACGGGCGACGTGATCGTCTTCAACGGCGAGATCTACAACTATGCCGACCTGCGGGCCCGGCTGCTGGCGAAGGGGCACGCGTTCCACTCCACCGGCGACTCGGAGGTTTTGCTCCACGCGTTGTCGGAGTGGGGCGAGGCGGCCCTCGACGAGATCGACGGGATGTTCGCCTTCGCCTTCTACCACGCCGCCACGCGGCGCGTGCTCCTGGCCCGCGGGCCGCTGGGCATCAAGCCGCTCTATGTGGCCCGGGTGCGCGACGCCGTCGTGTTTGCCAGCGAGGTGCGGCCGGTGCTCGCCTCGGGGCTCGTGCCGACCGAGCTCGACCCGGCGGGCATCGCCACCTTCCTCGCCTACGGGGCGCCGCAGGATCCGCTCACGGTGCACCGCTACGTGCGTTCGCTGCCGGCGGGATCGCTCGAGTGGATCGGCCTCGACGAGCTCCGGGGCGGGCGGACGGCCGGCCGCCGCTACTGGCGTTTCCCGCGGATCGAT
Organism: Pirellulales bacterium; assembly: GCA_044374735.1. Classification (GTDB taxonomy): domain Bacteria; phylum Planctomycetota; class Planctomycetia; order Pirellulales; family UBA1268; genus QWPN01. Next base: position 2,472 of record JBILOA010000181.1, read on the forward strand.
CCGGCGGGGGCCTCGGCCTCCGCGGCCTCCGCGACCACGCTCGACCTGCTGACCGGCTCGATCCAGCGGCAGTGTGTGGCCGACGTGCCGCTGGGGGTGTTTCTCTCGGCCGGCATCGACAGCGCCGCGATCGCGGCCCTCGCCCAGCCCCAGCATGGCGCGGTGCAGACCTTCAGCGTCGGATTCGAGGTGCAGGGGGAGGCCGACGAGACGGCGGCCGCGGCCCAGACGGCGAACATGCTCGGGACGCGACATTTCCAGACGATCGTCGACGACGAATGGGCCGTGAGCCAGTTCACGGAGTGGCTGCGGTCGGCTGACCGGCCGAGCATCGACGGGCTGAACACGTTCATCGTGAGCGGGGCGGCCCGGGATCGCGGGATCACGGTCGCGCTCTCGGGCCTCGGCGCCGACGAACTCTTCGGCGGCTATGCGATCTTCGACCGGGCGGCGAAGCTGCAGCGTTGGATGCGGCCGCTGGCGTGGGTTCCCCGGGCCGCGCGCCGGGCCGCCGCGCAGGTGGCCTTTGCGGCCTTGCCGGCGATGAAGCGGGCGAAGGCGGTTGAGATGGTGGAACGGGGAGCGTCGCCGGCCGATCTGGCCATCTTCGCGCGGCGGCTCTATCTCGACGACCGGATGGCGGTGCTCGGCTTCGCGGCCCCGGCCCTTGGGCTGTCGGCGGATTGGCTACCGGCCGACGCCTGCGGCGCCTTCGAGCCGAGCGGCGACCCCTTCCACGACGTCAGCCAGGTGGAGATGTCGCTCTACATGGGCAACACGCTGTTGCGGGATTCCGACGTCAACTCGATGGCCCACTCGCTCGAACTGCGGGTGCCGTTCCTGGGCCGCGACGTCGTCAACTACGTGTGCAGCCTGCCGGGGGACGTTCGCTCCCCGCCGGGGTCACGGCCGAAGCATCTGCTGCGGGAGGCGATTCGGGGTTCCCTGCCCCGGCAGGTGTTCGACCGGCCGAAGACGGGGTTCACCCTGCCGGTCGACGTCTGGATGCGGGGCGGCATCCACGACACCTGCGAGGCGGCGGTGGAGTCGCTGGCGGCCACCCCGCTCTTCGCGGGCAAGGACATCCGCCGGCTCTGGCAGGACCTGAAAGACCCGCGGATCGAGAGCCACTGGTCGCGACGGATCGCGCTGGTCGTCCTGGGAAGCTACCTCCGCTCGGTGCCCCCCGGCCCGTCCTAGAGGCTCGGTTCGCCCCGGCCGCAACCGCACAAGCGGCGTCAGGGCAATGCACCTCGCCGCCTGACCGCGAGAACCTCGTCTTCCGCGAGCGCCTCCAGATCGGAGAGCGGCACCGTTGCGACGGCGATCGAGTCTCCAAGGGCGTTGAAGACCTCGATCACCCCCCCTTCTTCACCTGCCCCAGGATGGGGCACAAACTCCACCAGATAGGCGACGTCTCCGGCCCGCAACTGATGCTCCGGGAGATGCCGCTTGAGCGCCACTCGCTGGTGCAGGGCGAGCCCCATCATGTGTTCCTCTTCAACGGCTTGAGCGTGACGAAATGAAATGAACCATCGGCCGCCCATTCGAGCCAGATCAGAACGACCGGGAGTTTGGCCTGCGGCCCCACGAGGAAACCCTCCGTTCGCCAAAACGTGCCGTACTCGTTCGTTCCATCCTGGTTGGCCGTAGTCGTCTCGGCAAGGTCGCGAATCGCCGCCTCCACTGTTTTCCAGTCTGACGCAGAAAAGCCTCCTCGGGCAAGGAATCGGGACTTATCGTCGATTTGCCGCGGCCGCAGCAGATAGTCGGTGATTTTCTCCACCGGGATCGAAGCTGACGGGGGAATGCGCATCACCCCCAGGAGTGTACGCATGAACACTTTGCCGTCAAGCTACGGCGGCCGCTTGGCTCACCCGCCGCCGTGGATCGTCTCGATCCAGTCGGCGAAGGCGGCGTAGGTCTTTTCGCGATCGAACTCGCGCTCGGCCAGGCGGCGGGCTGCCTGTCGCATGGCGGCGAGCCGCTTGCGGTCGGCCGCGAGGCCCGCGATCACGGCTGCCAGCGAGACGGCGTCGCCGGCCGTGTAGGCCACTCCCGCGCCGGAGTGGTCGATCATCGCCTGGAGTTCGCCGGGCAGGGAGTTGACGAGGGCCAGCCCGGCCGCCGCGTAGTCGCAGGCCTTGTTGGGCAGGGCCACCATGCTCTCTGGCTTCACACACACGAGCCCGGCCTGACACCGACCGAGGAGAGCCACGTAGTCGCGCCGCCCGAGCAGCCCGTGAACGACCAGTCGGCAGGAGCCTTCGGCGGCCGCGGCTCGCCGGAGCGTCGCCTCATGCTTGCCGGAGCCCGCG
>JBILOA010000182.1:0-4784 GCA_044374735.1 Pirellulales bacterium
GGCGGTGGTGGACGAACTGGCCGACACGCTCGACCAGATCACGGACAGCGCGCGGGAGGCCGCGACGCTGATCGCGAAGGTGTCGTCGGCCAACACCCAGCAGGCGGAGGGCATCGGCCAGCTGCACCTGGCGGTGGATCAGATGAACGGCGCCACCCACGCGAACGCCGCGACGGCCGAAGAGACCGCGGCGGCCAGCGCCCAGATCACGGCCCAGGCCCGCGGCATGAGCGACATGGCCAACCACCTCGCCGCGATGGTCACGGGCACGGGCCGCCGGGCGGAGGATTCTTCCCGCGGCCGCGTCATCCGCTGACGCCCCGGCGCTCGGCGGCGCGGGCAGCCATGGCCCGCGTCACCGCGGGGCCACGAGCCGGTTTTCGAACAGCCGGATCAGCCATCCTGCCACCGCCCGTTTCGTGCCCGCCCGGCTGCCGACGGCCTCGTGGCGCCGGTCATAGACGGTCACGGCCGTCTCGGTTCCCTCCATGGCCGTCAGGTCGTTGACCACGATCAGGTCGCACCGCTTGGCCTCGATCTTGGCGAAGGCCCGCCGCGGATCGGCCCCCGGCTCGAGGGCGAAGGCGACGAACCATTGCCGCCGCGGCGACTTGCGCGCGAGCGTGGCGATCACGTCGGGCGTGGGCCGCAGCTCGAGCGTGAGCCCGGCCCCGGCCCGCGGGATCTTGCCGGCCACCTTCTTGAGCGGCTCGAAGTCGCAGGGCGCGGCCGCCGCGATCACGCCGTCGCAGGCCGGCAACTCCACCAGCGCGGCGGCCAGCATCTCGGCCGTGGTCACCACCGGGATCACGCGGGCCGCCTTGGGGTAGGCCACGTGCACCGGCCCGCTCACGATCGTGACTTCGTGGCCGCGGGCCAGCGCCGCCGCCGCGAGGGCGGCCGCCATCCGTCCGCTCGAGGCGTTGGTGAGAAACCGGACGTCGTCGATGAAGGCCCGCGTGGGGCCGGCCGTGAGCAGGATGCGTGCCATCGGCGTCTCGCGGGAGCTCCCTGCGGCTAGGCCGGCCGCGCCGCGAGCACCCGCTCGATCACGGCGGCGATCTCGTCGGGCTCGGCCATCCGGCCCGTGCCTTCCTTGCGACAGGAGAGCCAGCCGCTGCCGGGCGGGATCAGCTGAAATCCGTCGGCGGCGAGCCGGTCGACGTTCCGCTGGACCGCCGGCTTGGCCCACATCGCCGCGTTCATCGCCGGGGCCACGAGCACGGGGCACTCGGCGCACAGGATCAGGGTGGTGAGCAGGTCGTCGGCCGCACCGGCGGCGGCCTTGGCGAGGAAGTCGGCCGTGGCCGGGGCCACCACCACGAGGTCGGCCCGGGCGGCCAGCTCGATGTGGGCTCCGAGCGGATATCGGCCCGGGTCGAAGCTCCGTGACGCCACGGGCCGCCCGGTGAGCGCCGCGAACGTCGCCGCGCCCACGAACTTTCGGGCGTTGCCCGTCAGCACGGCCGTGACGCCGGCCCCGCGCTGCACGAGCGTGCTGGCCAGGGCCGCCGCCTTGTAGGCCGCGATCCCACCGCTCACGCCCAGCACGATCTCACGTTCCGCGACGCTCATCGGACGCTGGGCTCACTCAAGACTCAGACGCCGTGATGGGCCACTACAGCAAGGTCGGGTCGAAGTCGAGCGGCCCGCCGGCCTCGGTCGACTCGCCGGTGATCCGCAGGTTCATCGAGGTGTCGAGGAAGATCTTGTCCTGTTTGATCTCCTCGATCACGATTTGCATCTTGTCGTCGGTGTCGACGTCGACCAGCGGTCGGCCGCCGGCGTTGAGCGCCACCAGCCGCTTCTGGATGAGCGTGGAAAGCTTGAATCGCCCTCCCACCTTGTTGACGATCGCTTCTTCCCGCAGGTCGTCGATCATGCGCTGACTCCTTGATTGGTCGGGGGGTTGGTCGTGGGGACGGCTGTTTGGGGTGTGGTGCCCGCGGCCGGCGCGAAGCCTTCGGCCGCGAGGATGCCCCGCACCCGCTCCAGTGCGTCGTCGACGGTTTCGTTCACGACGCGGTGGCGGTAGCGATGGGCCTCCAAGAGTTCCCGGCGGGCCACCTCCAGCCGGCGAGCCATCGCCTCCGGCGACTCCGTGCCGCGGCCGCGAAGCCGCTCGAGCAACTGGTCGGGGTGGGACGGCTCGACGAAGATCGTGATCGCCTCGGGATACTTTTCGAGAATGGAGAGTGTACCCTCCACGTCGATCTCAAGCACGACCCACTTTCCCGCGGCCAGCCGGGGGGCCACCTCGTCCACCAGGGTGCCGTACCAGTGCTGGCGGCCGTAGACGCGACAGCACTCCAAAAACTCGCCCGCCTCCCGCCGCCGCTCGAACGCCTCGGGTGCGAGAAAGTGGTAATCGACGCCGTCCTGCTCCCCCTTGCGGGGCGGCCGCGTGGTGGCCGAGACGCTGGGCACCAGGGCAGGAAGCGCCGCCAGCAGCCGGCGCAGGAGCGTGGTCTTGCCCACCCCGGAGGGGCCCGAGATGACGACGAGTTTGCCGTGCCGCTCTGCCATTGCGATGTTGTACCGGAACCGGCCGTCCCGGAGAAACCGGCCCGGTCACTCCGGGCTGGTCACTCCAGATTTTGGACCTGCTCCCGGAGCCGGTCGACCAGGGTCTTGACCTCGACGACGGCGTGGGCGATCCCGACGTCGGCGCTCTTGGCCGCCACGGTGTTGGCCTCCCGGGCAAGTTCCTGGGCCAGGAAGTCGAGCTGCCGGCCGGTCGATTCCTCCGCCAGCAGGCTGCGGAACTGCCCGAGATGGCTCTCGAGCCGGACGAGTTCCTCGGCGATGTCGGTGCGGTCGGCGACGAGCGCCACCTCGCGGGCGAAGTCGGCTTCGGCGAGCGTCACGCCCCGCTCGGCGACGAGCGTCGCCACGCGTTCCTGGAGCCGCTCGCGGTGCCGCGCGACCGCCTGCGGCACCCGCTCCCGGATCGCCGCCACCAGCCGGCCGATCTCGTCGCACGCCCCGAGCATGTCGGCGGCGAGCGACCGCCCTTCGGCCCGCCGCATCCGCTCCAGCGCGTCGAGCGCCCGCTCGAGCGCCTCGGCCACCAGCGGCCAGGCGGCCTCCAGCGCGGACGAGTCGGCCGCGGCGTCGCAGGTCACCCCGGGCAGGCCGAGCAGGGCATCCACCGACCGTGGCACCGCGAGATCATGGCCCGCACAGAAATCCTCGAGCTCGTCGAGGTAGGCGGCCAGTTGCACGTGGTCGATCCGCCGGGTGGCCACTGCGGCCGGCCCGGAGAGGTCGAGCCCCATGTGGATCGTGCCCCGCCGCACGCGGCGACGGACGACCTCCTCGGCCCGAGGCTCGAGCCCCACGAGCCCTTCTCGGGCCCGCAGCGAAAACTTGAAGGCCCGGTTGTTGACGGTTCGCAGTTCGACCCGGCAACTGCTGCCGCCTGCCGAGGCCACGCCCTCGCCGCAGCCGGTCATGCTCGTGGGCATGGTCACTTGGCCGCAGGCGCGGCGGGCTCAGCGGGCGGGGTCGCCGGTTCGGCCGGCTTGGCTTCAGCCGCGGCCGGCTTGGCTTCAGTCGCGGCTGGCTTGGTTTCAGGCTCCGCAGGCTTGCTTGCCGGCTCGGCCGGCTTGGCGTCGTCAGCGGCCGGCTTGGCTTCGGAGTCTGCGGGCTTGGTGGCGGCGGCATCGGCCGGCTTCTTCTCTCCGTCGGCCGGCTTGGTTTCGGGCTCGGCGGGCTCCATCGCGGTCTCGGACGCCCCCTCCGCCGGCGCGGTCGCCGCGGCGCCGCCGAGCGTCGGGGCCAGCCGGGTCTGCGAGGTGCCGAGCACGTTGATCGCGAGGATGCAGAGCAGGATCCAGATCGCCGCGACCACGACCGTGATTCGCGTGAACAGGTCGCCCGCCTTGGTGCCGAAGGCGCTCTGACCGCCCGCCCCGCCGAACGCGCCCGCCAGGCCGCCCCCCCTGCCCCGCTGGATCAGCACCAGCGCGATCAGGAACAGCGCCATGAAGACGAGCATGAAACCGAGCGTGAAGCGGACGAGCATGGTCATGAGAACGGGGGCTCCGGTGAACGCCGCCGGGGATGGCTTCCGGCGGGCCGAAAGCATAGTCGCTCACCCGGGCTGCGGGGAACCCGGGCCACTTCCGCCGCGGGCTCAGGCCCTGCCGGCCGCGAACGCCCTGGCGATCCCCAGGAAGTCGTCGGCCTTGAGGCTCGCGCCCCCGACGAGCGCCCCGTCGATGTCGGGGCAGGCGGCCAACTCCGCCGCGTTGTCGGGCTTCACGCTGCCGCCGTACTGAATCCGCACCTTCGCCGCCGTGGCGGCCGACGACAGCCCGGCGAGCAGCCGGCGGATCGTGGCGTGCACCTCCTGGGCCTGCTCCGGCGTGGCCACCTTGCCGGTGCCGATCGCCCACACGGGCTCGTAGGCCACGACCGTCTTCTCCAGGCTGGCCGCGTCGAGACCGGCGAGGGAGCCGTTGACCTGCGTGGTCACCACGGCCTCGGTGCGGCCGGCTTCCCGCTCGGTGAGCGTCTCGCCGACGCACACGATCGGCACCAGGCCCGCCGCCAGCGCCGCCTTGGTCTTGGCGTTGACCGCCGCGTCGGTCTCGCCGAACAGCGTCCGGCGCTCGGAGTGGCCGAGGATCACGTAGCGGCAGCCCAGATCGACCAGCATCTGCGGGGCCACCTCGCCGGTGAACGCGCCGCTCTCCTTGTCGGAGGCGTTTTGACCGCCGACGCCCACGTCGCCCCCGGCCTTGGCCACGGCCTCCGCCACCGGCACCACGTAGACGGCC
>JBILOA010000183.1:0-4782 GCA_044374735.1 Pirellulales bacterium
CAGGACCGACCGCGACTTCCATCCGCCCGTGCTGGCCGAGGCCTACATGGCCGAGGACGAGCGGGTGATGCGGTCCGGCCGGCCGCTCGCGGGCCAGCTGTGGATGGTGCCGCACCGCCGCGGCCCACCTCGCTGGTATGCCTGCACGAAGGTGCCGCTGCGCGATGGCCGCGGCGAGGTGATCGGTGTCGCCGGGGCCATGGAGCGGGTGAACGACCCGGCCTTGCTGACGCGGGCCTTCGCCGAACTCATGCCGGTGATCCGCCACGTCGAGGAGCACTTTTCAGCCACCGTCTCCATGGCCGAAATGGCCCGGCTGGCCGGCCTCTCGCCCACCCACTTCAACCGCCGCTTCCGCCAGCTCGTGCGGATGACCCCCACGGCCTACCTGCGGGCCGTCCGCGTGCAACGGGCCCGCACGCTGCTCGTCACGACCAGCAAGCCGCTCGCCGAGATCGCCACGCTGACCGGCTTCACCGACCAGAGCCACTTCACGAAGCGGTTTCGTCAGACGACCGGGCTCACGCCCGACGCTTACCGGAAGCGGTTTCAGGGACGGAACGAGCGGTGAGGGAGTGCGCGTCATTCGCAAGCCCTGATTCCTCGAAACGTGCGCCCGGCCTTGGCGGTTGCCGGGAGGGGTTGCCCGTGCCGATCGAGCGGCGTTGCTGGCCGAGCGCAGCCCGGAAGGCGAAGCGAGGGCAGCATCGAGCGAGCGAAGGCCACGATGGCCGAAGCGAGCGTCCGGCGAGACGGCACGGGCAACCCCGGCCCACCCAGCAGCGACGCGATCACCCTGAAACCAGCAACCTTGTAGCCCACCCGTCGCAGGGGTAGGTTTTTGTCGCGGTCGAGGCCATGCTCGGCCGATTCCATTCCGCCCTGGGGCTCATCCATGTCGCTGCATCTCCCGTCGTCGTCCCTGTCGCGAGTCATCGCCGCGGTCGCCTGCTGCCTGACGGCCATGGCGCCTCTGGCCGCCGCCGAGCCGGGCCTCAACGTGCCGCCGGAGGGCTATCGGGCGCTGTTCAACGGCAAGGACCTCGCCGGCTGGCGGGGCATGGGCACCGATAATCCCTATCAGCTCGCCGCCAAGACCGAGGCGGAACGGGCGGCGTTCTTCGCCAAGAATCAGCCGGGCATCGACGCCCACTGGAAGGTGGTCGACGGCGTGCTCGTGAACGACGGCCAGGGACCCTACCTGACCACGATCGAGGACTTCGGCGACGTCGAACTCTGGGTGGACTACAAGACGGTGCCCAAGGCCGACAGCGGCATCTACCTGCGGGCCACGCCCCAGGTGCAGATCTGGGACTCGACCGAGACCGAGAAGTTCAAGATCGGGGCCGACAAGGGCTCGGGCGGCCTGTGGAACAACAGCCCCGGCGCCCCCGGCAAGGATCCGCTCGCGCTGGCCGACAAGCCGTTCGGCGAGTGGAACCGGTTCCGGATCGTGCAGGTCGGGGCTCGGACCACCGTCTGGCTCAACGACAAACTCGTCGTCGACAACGCGCTGATGGAAAACTACTGGGACAGGAAGCGGCCGCTGTTGCGCCGCGGGCCGATCCAGCTCCAGACCCACGGCGGCGAGATCCAGTGGAAGAACGTGTTCGTCCGTGAGATCGGCGGCGAGGAGGCCAATCGCTGGCTGCGAGACCATGCCGGCGACGGGTTCGTGAGCCTGTTCAACGGCAAGGACCTCACGGGCTGGGCCGGGGCCACCACCAACTACGAGGTGGTGGACGGCGCCATCCGCTGCAAGGCCGGCACGGGAGGCACGCTGCACACCAAGGACGAATACGGCGACTTCGTGGCCCGACTCGAGTTCCGGCTGCCGCCAGGGGGCAACAATGGCTTGGCGATCCGCTACCCCGGCAGCGGCGACACGGCCTATGTCGGGATGTGCGAGCTGCAGGTGCTCGACTCGGAGCATCCCAAATACGCCAAGCTCGACGTCCGGCAGTATCACGGCTCGGTCTACGGCATGGCGGCCGCCGAGCGGGGCTACCTGCGGCCGACCGGCGAGTGGAACGAACAGCAGGTGACGGTCAAGGGCAGCCGGATCACGGTGGAACTCAACGGTTCGGTGATCCTCGACGCCGACCTGGCGGCCGTGAAGGACTTCATGGGTGGCAAGCCGCATCCGGGGATGAACCGGACGAGCGGGTCCTTCGGCTTCGCCGGCCACGGCGACCCGGTCGAGTTCCGCAACGTCGCGATCAAGCGGCTCGACTGAGCCGGCCTCAGCCCGGCTCGGGAAGATTCTCGAGATCGAGCAGGTCCTTGGGGCGTCCCGCCGCCTGCTTCATCCGCCGAAGCCATTCCAGCGACGCGAATCGCACACCGTCGAGTTGCACGGCGGTCTCCCAGACCGTCAACACCGGCTCGTCGGGCAGCCCCGGAACGTAGTCGAAGAGATCGAGGAATCCGGCGGTCGTGCAGAGCATCATCAATCGCTCCGCCCGCACGAATCCCGCCGTCACCGGATAGGTCCGCTCGATGCCCGTGGCGGGATCGATCTCGGTGCCGATGAAGCGGGCATCGATTTCCTGGAGGGCGCTGAGCAGGTTCGCTTCGGCCTCCTGCGACCGGATCCAAATGACGTCGGTGTCCTCCGTGGACCGCAACGAACCGTGAAAGTTCACCGCATGTCCGCCGATGACCACGAACGGCACGCCATGCCGACGGAGGACGTCGAGGACACGAAGATCAGGTGCCATCCGCGAGCGTTTCCCTCGAGCGGCTGACGGCCCGGGACCTGAAGTTGCGGCGATGGAAATGAGCGAGGCCCTCCGGATGCCGCTCGAGCACCGCCCACGCCTCGTCGATGAGCCGCTGCATGACCGCGAGCCGCTCGCGCGGGGAGAGCGCGGAGGCGCGGAACCGCTGGAGATGGTCTCGCGGCCGAAGATCGGGCACGGGCGCGGCAGGTGTCTCGGCAGGCATCTTGGCAGTGTACCCCGCCGCAGATCAGGCTTGGCGGGCTCGGGCCGCGCTCGGGAACCTTTCGGGCCGTTCCCGCATCAAACGGGGCTGGCGGCGTAAACTTCTCCCCCGCGGGCCGGTGGGCTTCAGGGTTTCCCTTGGCAGAGGAGCATCTGGTCATGAGTTTTCTCGTCGGGCGGCATGGCGGGGCCGCGGGCTTTTCGGCGCGGGTCGTCGCGGCGGTGACCGCGGGCCTGGTCCTTCTCGGAGGTGATGGCATGCGGCACGGCACGAGGGCTGAGCAGGCGCCCCAGGGCCCCCGCGCCGAGGCGTGGCAGAAGGTCCAGCAGGCGCTCGACGAGGGGAAGCCGAAGTCGGCGCTCGAGGCGCTCGCCGGCGTCGAGCAAGGAGCGATCGCCGACAAGGCCTGGGCCGAGGCGGCCCGGGCGATCGCCACCAGGGTGCTGGCGGAGACAGGCGACCGGCCCGCCGACGATCCCGAGCGAGTGATCCGGCTCGCGGCCGAGATCGCGAAGGCGCCGGCCGAGACGCACGGCGTGCTCGAAGCGATCCGGGCCAACTGGACCTGGGGCTACTACCAGCAGAACCAGTGGCGCTACCAGCAGCGCACCCAAGGCGGAGCCGACGGCAAGGACCTCGCCAAGATGGGCGAATGGGACCTGCCCACGATCGTCAAGGAGATCCGCGCCCGGTTCGCCGCCGCCGTGGGCAAGCCCGGCAGCCCCGAGCGGAAGGCGCTCCAGTCGCTGCCCGTGGCCGAGTGGGACGCGCTGATCCAGAAGGGCTCGATGCCGGATGCCTGGCGGCCCACGGTCTGGGACGTGGTCGCCCGCGACGCCCTCGATTTCGCGGCCTCCGGCGAGCGGGGCCTCATGGCCCCGGAAGACGCGTTCGAACTCGATGTCGACTCCCCGGCCCTCGGCACGCTGGAGGAGTTTCTGGCCTGGCTGCCCGAGGCCGACGAGGCCGTGACCGACAAGGATTCCCCGCTCTTGGAGGCGGCGGCGCTGTATCGCGGGCTGATCGAGTTTCACTCGCGCGACGCCGACCCCTCGGCGCTGCTCTCGGCCGACCTCGACCGGATCCTATGGGCGAGCGGCGCGGCGGCGGGCGAAGGTCTCGAGGACCGCAAGGAGCAAGCGCTCCGCGGCTTCATCGAGCGGGCCGGCGGGCACGAGACGGCGGCGCTCGCGACGTTTCATCTGGCCAGCCTGATCCAACAGCAGGGCGACCTGGTGGCGGCGCGGGAACTCGCGGCCAAGGCCGCGGCCGCCCACCCCAAGAGCCACGGCGGGGCCCAGTGCGCCAATCTCGTGACGCAGATCGAGTCCAAGGAGATCTCCGTCTCGACCGAACGGGCCTGGGCGGCGCCCTTTCCCGCGATCCGCGTCACCTACCGGAATCTCGCCACGGTGCACCTCCGCGTCGCCAAGGCCGACTGGCTCGGTCGCCTCAAGGCGGGCAAGCCCCACTCGGGGTGGCTCGACGACCAGGACCGGGCGGCGATCCTCGCGCTACCGGCCGTCCGCGAGCATGCGGTCGATCTCCCGGCCACGGCCGACTACCAGCAGCGGGCGGAAGACATCCCGGTCGAGGCGGCCCTCGACGCGGCGAAGCTCGAGCCGGGTGCGTATTGGGTGATCGCGAGCCACAAGGCCGACTTCGGCGAGGCCGACAACGTGGTCGCGCTGACGATGGTCTGGGTGACGCGGCTGGCGATCGTGACCGAGCAGCAGCGGCCGATCTTCGCCCGCGATCTGGCCGGACAGCAGCCCGCGGGGGCGGGTCGGCCGGGCATGCGACCGCGGCCGATGCGGCGGCCGCAGGGGCCGGGCA
>JBILOA010000221.1:0-4371 GCA_044374735.1 Pirellulales bacterium
GCCGCGAAGCTATGAAAAAGGATGCCCCGGCCTGGGCGAGCTAGGCGGAGTGCCCACCCAAGCCGTTGGGGCATCCTTCTGGATCAGCGTGATTCGTGTCGCAGGGTCGCGGAGCCGGGCCCTTGGGCGCAAAGCAAGGGCTGGAAAAGGCGACAGCCGACGTCGCGGAGGGAGCAAACGCCGTGCCATCGGTGCTCGGCCTGGGCGAGCTGCGGCGAGCGCGGCGGATTCGTTCGCTTTTTCGCCCGTTTGCCGCGGCGCGCGGCCGCTGGTCGATTTCGCGCAATCCCCCTACCCTTTCACGTTCGTGAATCACCGCACGTTTTCGGAGCATGCGGCTGCACTGAAGCAGGGCAGCCGGCTTCGGCTTCGGTGCGGTGTCGGCGCGGGGTGTCTCGGGTCGGTGCGAAGAGGTGTCTGGGATGTCGATGGAGCCAGGCACGCTCGGGGCGGTTCCCTTGGGGCTGCCCCGCGATGCGCTCGTGCGGCAGTTGGTGAGTCGCTTTCCTGCGTCCGGCAGCGGGCCGGATGAGGTTGCCGCGGCGATGGCCTTGCCCTGGCGGGGTGGCCGCCGGGCCGCGCTCGAGCAACTCGCGGCCCTCGACCCGGCGGGCTATGCACGGACGCGAAACCACGTCGATGGAACCGTCTCCCGGCTCTCGCCCTGGATCCGCCACGGCGTCCTGTCGCTGGCTGAGGTCCGCGACGCGGCGCTGAATCGGGCCGGCCCGGCCGCCGAGAAGTTCGTCTCCGAACTCGGCTGGCGGGATTACTGGCGACAGATTCACGCGGCCCTCGGCGAGGGCATCGGCGCCGCGATCGAGTCACCGGCGGCCGACCCGCGGGCCGTGGCCGGCGAACGGATGCCGGCAGACGTGCTGGCGGCTGCCACCGGGATGGCCTGCGTCGATGCCTTCGTCCGCCGGCTCCACGACACCGGCTGGCTCCACAACCACGAACGGATGTGGCTGGCCAGTTGGCTGGTGCATGTCCGCGGCGTCGAGTGGCGGGCCGGGGCCGACTGGTTCCTCTCACACTTGGTCGATGGCGATCCCGCGAGCAATCACCTCTCCTGGCAATGGGTGGCCGGCACGTTCTCGGCCAAGCCCTACCTCTTCAATCGGGAGAACCTCGAGACCTTCACGGGCGGCAGCCACTGCCGCCGGTGCCCCGTGTTCGGGGTCTGCGACGTGGAGGGGAGCTACGAGGATCTCGCGGAGCGGCTGTTCATCGCCGGTGCGGGCCCGCGTTCGACCCCGACGCCCTCGATCCGGCCGGCACCACCATGGCAGCCGGGCGATCGCCCGCCGGCCGTCGAGCGGCCGCTGGTCTGGCTCACGCTCGACTCGGCGTCGGCGAACGCCCCGGCGGCGGCGGCGCATCCGGCCGCGCCGCGGATCTTCGTGGTCGATGCCGACTGGCTGGCCGAGGAGCGGCCCGCGCTCAAGCGGCTCGTCTTTCTTTGGGAATGTCTGGCGGACGTGCCGGCGGTCGAGATCCACGTCGGCGATCCGCGGGCGATCCTGCCCGCGCGGGCGGCGGCGCTCGGCTGCGACGGCGTCGCGGTCACCGACACCCCCTGCCCGCGCGTCCGGGCGGCCGCCGCTGCGGTCGCCCGCGAGTGGCCGATCGTCGTGCACGAGTGGCCGGCCTTCTGTGACCGCGGCCGGGTCAAGGATCTGGCGAGGTTCTCCCGCTACTGGCAGAAGGTGAGCGGCTCGGCCATGCGGCCAACGCCGTCGTGATCGCGGGGGCGAAGCGATCCCAGGGCGGCCGGTGCGGCGGTGGCGCCGTGAACGCGAGCCGCTCTGCCGTCCGCGGGTGCGACACCTCGAGCGCCACGGCATGCAGGGCCAGCATCGCCGGCTCGCCAGCCCCGGCCTTCGGCCAGGCTGTCCCGCCATAGAGCCGGTCGCCCACGATCGGGCAGCCGAGCCACGCGAGATGCACCCGGAGCTGGTGAGAGCGGCCCGTGAGCGGCGTGAGGGCGACGAGGCTCAGCAGGTCGGCGTCGTCGGGCGTCGCCGTCACGAACTCCCAGCGGGTCGCGGCCCGCTTCCCCAGCAACAGGTCGATCCGCTGCCGCGGTGGGCGTTGCGGATCGGCTGCGAGCGGCAGGTGGAGTTCCCCTCGGTCCTCGGGCGGCCGGCCCACGACCACGGCCAGATAGCGCTTCACGACGTCGCCCGACTCGAAACTGCGGCCGAGGGCCGCGCGGGCGGCGCGGGTGCGGGCCAGCATCAGCAGGCCGGAGGTGTCGCGGTCAAGCCGGTGCACCGCCTCCAGCGGCCCGAACTCGGCCAGCAGTCGCTCGGCGACGGCCGGAGGGTCGAGCGGCGTGCGCGCCGGCACGCTGGGGATCCCCGCCGGCTTGTCGACGACGACGAGATCGGCGTCGGCGAACACGACCCGCGGTGTCACAGCAGCCCGAGCAGCGCGGCCCAGCGGCAGAGCAGGTCGGCGGGCGGCGGGACGGCCTCCTCGGCGGCGGGTTCGCCCGGCAGGATTCCCACGGCATGGCCGGCCTTGACGAGCCGCGCGCGGTCGAAGGTCACACGCTGCCGCGTCTCGTCGTCGCGTCCCGGGCCGAGCAGGATCCACTGCGCGGCCCCGGGGGCCGCCGGGGTGACGGTCGCCCGCCGCGGCAGGGCCGTTTCGACCAGGGCCACGCCGCCGGCCCCGCTGCCGAGCCGCTCGGCCACGAGCCAGACGAAGGCCGCTCCCGCTCCGCGGCCCGCAACCGCGATCCGCGCCGGATCGAGCGGCTTCCGCGTGTGGAGCGAGGCGAGCGCCCGGGTCACCGTTGCGATGTCGCCGCGGCTCCAGGCGTCGGTCTCGCCGGAGCCGGGCAGGATGACTGCGATCCCGTGCCGCGCCGCGGCCGCCTTCCACGGCGCCGCCTCGGCGTCGGCCAACTTGCCCCGGGGCGGACCGCACCAGACGAGCACGCCGATCGGGCCCTGGCAGCGGGGGATCACCGCCAGCGGTGGGTCGGCCACCTCGGCCGCCTCGAGCCGGACCACCTCGACGGCATCGACGGGGCCGGCGAGCGGGTCGGCGGCGGCGGGTGGTGGAGGCGGGCTCTCGGCCGGCACGTCACCGGCCAACCCCGTCGTGGCGAGCGTCACGGTGGCCTCCGCGCCGTCCCGCGTGTAGGTGAGCGAGACCGAGTCGCCCGGTTCGATGCCCGCCAGCGCCCCGGCCAAGGCCTCGCGGCCGTCGAGCCGGGTCTCCACCTCGCCCGCCTTGATCAGGGTGAGCCGGTCACCGGTCCGGAGCCCCGCCTGGTCGGCGGGGCCGCCGGGCAGCAGCCAGGCCACGGCCAGTCCCGCGGCTTCTTCGGCGTCGCGGGCAGCCGCGTCGGGCTTCGCCACGCCGAGGTCGACCGCGGCGCCAGGCGTGGATGCCGGTGCCACGACCACTCCGATCGTGGCCTGTCGCCAGGCGGGCAGTTCCTCGACGAGCGTCGCCTGCGCTTCGATCGGCTGTCGATCCGCGCCGTCGCCCCGCTCCACCGACACGGTGATCGTGTCTCCCGCATAACGCGGCGCGATCGCATGGCGGGCATCGGCGATCCGCCGCACGGCGCGACCGTCGATCCGTACGATCCGATCGCCGGGCCTCAGTCCCGCCTTCGCCGCCGGAGAGCCCTGCCGCACCGATGCGATCACCGGCGCGCCGTTGATGGCATCACGAGAGCGGTAGCCGATCCCGAGCACACCCGCCGCGAGCGACTCGCCCCGTTCGAGTCGCGGCAGGACCGCCAGCACGTCCTCGAGCGGCACGGCGAACCCGATCCCGGCGTCGTAGAGTTCGGTGCCCTCGTTCATGCCCGCCGTGTCGGCCGGCAGCGGCGCGAGGATACCGATCACGCGGCCGGCGATGTCGACGAGCGGGCCGCCGTAGTTCATGGGCGAGACGGCGGCGTCGGTCTGCACCGCCTTGCCCCAGACGCGGTCGGTCGCCGAGATGATCCCCACGGCCACCCCGGGCGTGGCCGCGTCCCAGCCCCGGCCCACGGCGATCGCCCATTGGCCCGGCCGCAGTTCGCCGCGGGGCACCGGTTCCGCCGCCACTCCGTCGGGCAGGTCTTCGGCGGCCAGCAGCACGAGCCCGCGGGAGGAATCGCGGGCCCGCACGGTCGCCGCTCTCCGACCGCCGTCGGCGAGCACGATCACCGCCGAGTCGACGTCGTCGGGCACGGCGAAGGCGGTGGTGACCACGAGCCCCTTGGCGATCGCGAATCCCGTCGCCGGGCCGCGGCCGGCCGCCGCCTCGGCCCCGCCCTCGGCAGCCGTGAGCGCGAGCGGCGCTATCCCCAGCACGCCGCCGGCGACCCGCTCCACCGCGGCCCGGAAGGCTGCCTCCTCG
>JBILOA010000184.1:0-4776 GCA_044374735.1 Pirellulales bacterium
GCCTCGATGGCCTGGAACACGAACTCCTTGTCGATGTTCTTGTCGCGATGAATCGCGTCGACGATGCGGAGGATTTCTTCTGGCTTCATGAATGTCTCGGCATGGCCCGTCTGGAACGCCACCGCCGGCACTGCCGACGCCATTCCACAACATGGGCGCCGAGACCGCTTCACCGCCGCCGGGGAGGGCGGACGATGAGATCGGCCTGGAAGCGAATCCGCGAACCAGCAGCCATCCTCACTCGAGCCAAGCGACCGAGACTAGGCGACCGGCAGCCCACTGTCAAGCAGCGGCCGGCCCTGTCGGCCAACGGCGGAAGGCGACCGCACCCGTCTGTCCCTGGGGCGTGGCGGCGACCGAGACGAACGAATCGCCGGGCGGGTCTCCCCGGCGGGCTGCCCGGACCGGGCAGTCGGTGTCGTGCGACTCGTAGTTCAAGAGCGGGAACAGGCTGCCCCGCTGGAGTGCCACGATGCTGGCCAGGCACTCCACCAGGCCACTGCCCGCGCCGAGATTGCCGAAGTGGCTCTTGGCTGCGACGGTGGGAATCCGGCCGGCCGCCGGCCCCAGCACGTCGCCCAGTGCCGCCGCCTCCTCGCGGTCGCCCGTCACCGTGCTCAGGCCCTGCGCATGCACGTGGCCGAGGGTGTCGGGCCCGAGGCCGGCCCGGGCCAGCGCCGTGCCGATCGCCTGGGCGATCGCTTCCCGCCGCCTGCCGATGCCGCCGCGATCGGTGCCGCAGGTCGAGGCGTGGCCCACGAGCTCCGCGTAGATCCGCGCGCCCCGCCGGCGGGCCGACTCGAGCTCCTCGAGGATCAGCACGGCCGCTCCCTCGCCCAGCACCATCCCGCGCCGGCCCCGATCGAACGGCCGGCTCCAGGTGGCCGGAGCGCCGCCGGCTTCATCGAGGGCGACCTGCTCGCACTGCAGCGCATGCACCGTCTTCATGGGATGCACGCGCGTGCCCGTCGCGCCGGCCACCATGATGTCGGCCATGCCCCGCCGGATCGTCACGGCGGCCTCGCCCACCGCGAGGTGCCCGCTCGCCTCCCGCACCGTCAGCGAGTTGCTCGGGCCGCGGAGATCGTTGTAGATCGCGATGTGGCTGGCCGGCATGTTGGGCAGATACTTGAGCAGCCAGAGGGGATTGAGCAGCGGCATCCCGTCAGTGGCCCAGCGCTGGAAGTCGAAGCCGCCGTCGGCCGCCCGGCAGGCGGCGATGCCGGCCGTGAAGTCTTCCGGCAGCGTGAGCATGTAGTCGGAACCGAACACGCAGCCAAACCGCTCCGCGGGATGGTGGGTCAGGGCGTCACCCGCGTCGTCGAGGGCCCGCTGGGCCGCAGCCACGGCCATCTGGCTCTCGCGGCACATCACCTTGAGCCCCTTGCGGATCGCCTTCTTCTTCTCGCCGTCGAGCTCGCCGAAATCGCCGATCGCCCCGGTGAAGCAGCGGGCTTCGGCGGCGTGCCGCAGCGGCAGGCCCGCCGGAGAGAACGACTCGATCGGGACCACGCCGCTCGTGCCCTGATCGAGCGCCGTCCAGAACGCATCGGCCGAAAGGCCCAGCGGGCAGACCAGCCCCAGTCCCGTCACCACCACCCGTCGCTCGCTCATGCCGTCTCCGTCTCGCTGGTTTTCGAAGCTCTCGCCGCGCTGCCGTGATGGCCGCGGCTCAGCGGCCACTGGCCAGCCGCGGCTCCACCACGACCACGACGTCGCGGCGTTCGACGCCGGGCAGCAGGGCCGAAACCGAACTATTCTGCGCGGGCACCGGCCACGGCACCAACCCGAGCCCGATCACGAGCGTGTGCGACGCGGGCCAGCGGAACCGCTCGCCCACGCGAACCGCCGCCACCTGCGGCACCTGGGCGGCCACCGCCTGCCCGCCGGCGGGCGCCGGCAGCGAGACCGGGGCCATCCGCTCGATCTGGTCGATGCGACAGCGGAACGCCGCCTCCACCGCGGTGCCGTCGCTGGACACGAGCGGATGCAGGTCGATCGCCAGCCCCTCGTCGCAGGTCGCCTGCTTCGGCTGCCAGCCGGGCCAGGCATTGGGCGTCTGGGCATAGTCCTCGACGTAGGTCTGCTGCCGCCCTCCCTTGAGCGACGCCGGCAGGCCGTTGGCGGCGAGGACCGGCCCGGTCGGCAGTTCCGCCACGTCGCTGCGACCCCGCAGGTTGGCCAGCACCGCCGCCGCCGTCTCGCGGGGCACGATCCAGGCCTGCACCCCCGGCGTCGCCGTGGGGATGGGCTGGAGCGCCGGCCGGGCCTTGGCCCGCCAGGCGGGGCCATCGACGCCGAACACCCGCACGGTGAACCGGTGGGGCGCGCCGGCCTCGGCCACGAACCGGTCGACGATCCCGGCCACCTGGGCCTGCATCTCGGGGGTGTGGTAGCAGGACAGCTTGCCGTCGCCGGCCGAGAGCGACGCGGGGATCGTGCCGTGCCACGCGGGATAGCCGGTCTCCTGGAGGATCCACTCGAGCACGTGCCGCTCGCTGCCGGCCCCTGCGGCCTTCACGAAGGGCTCGAGGTCGTAGGTCTTCCAGGTCTGCCCCGCGTCGTTCGGCAGCTGCGCCGCCACCTGATGGAGGCCCACCAAGCACGCCGCGAGCGCCATGCCGAGCACCAGGGTGCGATGCCGTGACCGCTCCATGGCCGATGGCCCTCCGTGCGGGAGCCGGGCGAATCAGGAATCGAGCCGGGCGAGCACCAGGCTCGCGTTATGGCCCCCGAACCCGAAACTGTTGCTCATCGCCACGCCGACCTTCGCCTCGCGGGCGACGTTGGGCGTGTAGTCGAGGTCGCAGGCCGGGTCGGGCGTGTGGTAGTTGATCGTGGGCGTGATCACGCCGCGGGCGATCGTGAGCGCGCAGACCACCAGTTCGATGCCGCCGCTCGCCCCGAGGGTGTGCCCGAGCTGGCTCTTGGTGCTGGAGATGGCGAGTCGCCTGGCCTGCGGGCCGAAGACCCGCTTGATTGCGGCCGTCTCCGCCTTGTCGCCCAGCGGCGTGCTTGTGCCATGGGCGTTGATGTACTGAACGGCCTCGACGCCGAGGGCCGCGTCGGCGAGCGCGGCCGCCATCGCCTGGCCGGCGCCCCGGCCCTCCTCGTCGGGCTGCGTGATGTGGCCGGCGTCACCGCTGGCGCCGTAGCCCTTGAGTTCGGCGTAGATCCGCGCGCCGCGGCGGCGGGCATGCTCGAGCTCCTCGATCACCACCGACCCGGCTCCCTCGGCCAGCACGAAGCCGTCGCGCTCGGCGTCGAAGGGGCGGCTGGCCGCCTGGGGCGCGTCGGAACGAAAGGAGAGGGCCCGCATGTTCTGGAAGCCCGCCAGGCCGATCGGCGTCAGGGCCGCCTCGCTGCCGCCGGTCACCATCACGTCGGCGTCGCCGTATTGGATCGCCCGCAGGGCCGAGCCGATCGAGTTGGCGGCGCTGGCGCACGCCGTGGCGACGGCGAAGTTGGGCCCCTTGATCCCGTACAGGCTCGAGACGTGGCCGCTGGCCGAGTTGACCATCAGCTTCGGAATCGTGAACGGCGAGACCTTGTCGATGCCCTTGTGGAGCAGCCGCTCCTCCTGGACCTCGAACTCCCACAGCCCGCCGATGCCCGACCCGATCACCACGCCGCAGCGGAAGGGATCCTCCCGGGAGAAGTCGATCCCGGAGTCGGTCACGGCGTCTTTGGCCGAGGCGAGCGCGAACTGCGTGAACCGGTCGAGCCGCTTGAGTTCCTTGGGAGGCGCGATGTCCTCCGCTTCGCCGTTCCAGTGCACCTGGCCGCCGAACTGGACCCGGTAACCTTCGACGCCGAACAGGTCGATCGGGCCGACGCCGCTCTCGCCGCGGACGACCCGGTCCCAGAAGGTCTCGATGGCCCGTCCGAGCGACGTGACCACACCGAGGCCCGTCACCACCACCCGTCGCTTCATCGCGTCTCCCGCCGCTCAGCCGGCGGCAGACCCGGAGGCCTGCTGCTTTTCGATGAACTCGATCGCCTGGCCGACGGTCTGGATCTTCTCGGCCGCGTCGTCGGGGATGTTGATCTCGAACTCTTCCTCGAGTTCCATGACCAGTTCGACGGTATCGAGCGAGTCGGCGCCGAGGTCGTTGATGAACGACGTCTCCCGGGTGATCTGCTCCTTGTTGCCCCCGAGTTGCGACGCCACGATTTCGATCACGCGCTCTTGAACTGATGCCACCTTGCGAATCCTCCTCGGGCTCGGAGCCGATCATGCCACGGGGCCGGGCAGCCTCCAGACTGCGCCGCTTGCCCGTGTTCACCGCGAAGATATACCCGTTCGGCCCCGAACGTGTCCAGACCGTGAAAATCGGGCTGAACCGGGCCCCGCATGCTCCACCTGCGCGTTCCGCCGGCGGGCGCCGGGAGACCGTGAGGGGTTGCCCGTGTCCCGGAGCCGGCCTTGCTGGCGAGCGAAGGCATGGATGCCGAGAGTGAGCCAGCATGGAGCGAGCGAAGGGCAGGAGGCCCGTAGCGAGCGTCCGGCGATGGGGACGGGCAATCCCGAACCCTCACCAGAGGACTCAACCGTGCGGCATCACAGCCGTCACCCTATCAGCCCGCCGTCCACGACGAGCGTCTGGGCCGTGATGTAGCCCGCCGACGGCGAGGCCAGGAAGAGCACCGCGTCGGCGATCTCCGTCGCCTCGCCCAGCCGCTTGGCCGGCACCCGCTTCTTCACCTCGTCGAGCAGCACGTCGCCCAGGGCCGCGGTCATGTCGCTGGCGATGAAGCCCGGCGCGACGGCGTTGA
>JBILOA010000185.1:0-4770 GCA_044374735.1 Pirellulales bacterium
CGGTTGACCACCCGCGACCACCCGGTGCTGGAGTTCCATTCCGTGTACAGGCTCACCTCCGGCATCTCCTGGGTGGTCGCCGTCGGGAAGTAGACCGACATGCCGCTGGTCTGCCGCTCGTCGGCCATCCGGGCGAACACCGCCGACCGGACCGCGGCCACGACGGCCGTGGCGGCCGACCGGGTGGACGCCGAGAAGGTCGCCGTGGCGGCGACCCGCTGCATGAGCTGGCCAAGATCCACGTACTGCGGGTACTCGAACCGCGTCACCTGACCGACCAGAGCTCGCAGCCTCGTCGTCTGCGTCGCGGTGAAGGCGTCGGTCGTGTCGACGAACGTCTTGATCGCGGCGGCGACGTCATTCATGCCGCTGGACCGGATGGCGGCGATCGTGGAGGCACCGTCGGCACCGTACTGGGTGGTGAAGCTCGTCACCACGCCCTGCGCGAGGGCCTCGGGTGAGACGTTGGCCGGCGTGCCGGCGAGTGGGGCGAAGGCGGTTCGATAGTTGTATCCCGGCCCGTTGATCACCTCCTCGGAGGCCACCTGCACCGGGGCCACCGCCCGCAGTTCGTAGAAGTTCTCGACGTTGCCCATCAGGCAGGCGTCGTACATCAGCACCGACGGGCTCATGCCGGCATCGGCGATCCCCCGGGAGAGTTCCTTGACGGTGATGCTGTCGTAGCCGCTTTCGTCGTCGAAGTTGACGCCCGACAGGCCGCCGCCGTGGTTCCACATCACCAGGCCGTAGTGCGCCGCCGGCCGCACCTGCATCGTCCAAGAGAGGAAGTCGCGGAGCACGGTCGGGTCGCCAGTGTTCCGCTCACCCACGATCTCGAAACTGGTGGCGATGCTCGCCATGTTCGTGTCCGGGGCGATCACGGCCCGGCCGGCCGTTCCCCAGGCGGGCTGGCTGCCGCCCCCCGTGGCGAACGATCTGGACTGCCACTGATCCCAGAAGACCGTGATCGCCGCCCCGGGGGCGAAGCCGGAGACCGCCGCCTCCATCTCGTTGATGTCGTCGAAGGCGAACGGCGCCAGGTCGGTGCTGGTCATGTAGACGCCGATCGTCCAGTCGCCCGTCGACGATGGCGGAGGTGGCGGCGGCGGCGGCGTCACCGGACCGCCGAAGTAGGGGAGTTGGTGCGGCACATCGAGCACCGTGCCGTGATTGAAGCGGATCGAGTACGCAGGATTCGCCACTCCCCGATAGCCGAAGACCCGCAGGAAGTAGTTGCCGGCGGGCAGGTCGGCGAGACTCAGCCGCTCGCCGTTGTCCGTGCCGTTGGCCAACCGGAGGACGCGGCCGGCCGAGTTGAGTATCTCCACGTCGATGTCACCGAGGGCGTTCTCGAACGACACCACCACGTCGCTCGTCGCGGTCCCCGGGGCGAGCAGCGAGAAGGAATAGAAGTCGACGTCCTTGCGAGTCAGCGTCAGCCCGGCGACCTCGCTGGTCGCCACGATCTGGCCCAGCCGCGTCGCCCGCGCCCGGGTGTTGTTGACCTCGAACCGGTCGGCCGCGATCGGTGCCCGGGCGTTCGCCGCCCGGACGTTCGAGGTCAGCGTGTAGCGAGGGTTGTAGGCCCCGCCATAGCCGTAGACGTCGACGTAGTAGACGCCCGCGGGCAGGCCGCCGAGGAGGAGCGTCTCCCGATCTGTGGTGCCCTCGCTGCTGGCAATCACCCGTCCGGAACGATCGAGCACCCGCATGTCGAGGTCGCCCAGGGCGGCGTTGAAGTCGAGCGAGATGCTCGACCCCGTCCGTGCCGGGCCGGGGAGTTGCAGCCGGAAGTAGTCGTTGTCGTCGGCCATCGTCCGCGTGAACGTGGCGTTGGCGGGGGTGGTGATCTCGGTGGCGACGCCGCGCGCCGGGCGATCGTCGTTCGGACGGCCGTCGTCCGCCAGCGCGGCCCGGAGCACGATCGCATAGCCGCCGGTGAAACCCGCGTCGTAGCTGGTGACCGCCAGGGTGTAGCGGTGGTCGGCGAGGAGCGGCAGCGTGAGTCGGCTCGACGAGTCCGTGGCGCCGAGGTCGTCATGAACGGCGAGCCTCGCGCCGGTGTCGGCGTCGTAGACCGCGATCACCGGATCCATCGCCGATCCGCGGGCGGCCCGCACGGTGACCTCGTAGGTGAAATCCCACCCGGGGATGAAGGGGTAGAGCGAGACCTCGCTCCCCACGTTGAAGTCGGAACGGGTGGCGATCTGGCGGTTGTCGAAGGCCAAGAGCGGCGCCTCGACCACCTGGTAGGCCTCGGCTCGCACCTCGGTGAGCGTGGGCAGCAGTTCGGCGGCCGAAAGGGCATGCCGCTCTTCGAGCCGCTCGATCGTGACGGCGACGCGGTTCCGGCGCCGGCCGGGCTTCCGGCGAATCAGAGCTGCTGATCGGTCGGGCGTAGGCACGGCATCACCTCCTGGGGAGCATTCGGGATCGACACGATCCCTGGGCGATGCGGTCCCCCCCAAAGATGCCCCGGAGTCTACGTCGCCGGCTGCTCGACAGCCACCGGGCGATTGCCCGATCGTCAGGGGATGGGCGCCAGCGATCCGACCGCTCGCGTTCTAGCGGCGCAGCGGGCCGACGGCGGTCGTGGCCGGCTTCACCGCCGTGGGCGAGAGGGCCGCGGGCCGGCCCGTCGTCACCTCCGCGGGCTCGGCCAGGGCGATCCCCAGCCAGCCGTCGGTGGCCACGGCCTGCACCGCGCGGACGGTGGCCAGCCGCGGATTCGCGGTCACCTTGTCCGGGAGGATCGCGATCGGCCGCTCCTTGGCGAAGATCTTGCCGAAGATCGTCCTGAGCGCGATCTCCATCCGCCCCTCGTGGTCCGGGCCGCCGATCCGCACCGGGCCCTCGCGTTCGAGGAGCACCTGCGGCCCGGCCGCCACGGGCTTGTAGGCCACCTGGGCGACCAGGTCGTACCAGTTGCGGCGGCCGCTCTCGATCGCGTCGAGCGCCAGCCGCACGTGGACCAAGCCGTCGCGGCACTCGACCCGCAGGGGCGCCGCGTGGGCGAACGTCACCGCCACGCCTTCCGGCAGGTCGTCGGGCACGAGCGTCTCCATGCCCAGCTTCTCGCAGACGGTGCGGGCGAGCTCCGGCAGTTCGAGCCGGCGGCCGGCCAGGCCGAACCGGTCGAAGGCGTTGTTCACCACCGTCTCATGGAGCTGGATGCTCAGGAGCGCATCGGCAGGCGCCCGCGGCCGGGGCGTGTGGGCGGCCAGCTGCGAGTCGGCCGCCAGCCGCAGCCGGAGGCTCGCCACGTCGGCGGTGGTCTCGAGGGCCACGGGGGTGGGCTCGAGCCCCAGCCCCACCAGCGGCTGCCAGACCCGCTCGCGGATCCTGGCGGCCAGTTCGTCGATCTTCGGCCCGGATTGCTGATCGACCTCGCGGCAAGCCCGGCCCACGATCTTGTTGCTGGCCTCGCGGCTGGCCTCGGCCCGGCTGTCGTCGTGCTGGTTGCGGGCGATCGTGCGGACCAGCGAGCCCATGATCGGCACCGAGTCGAAGCTCGTCTCGATGTCGGCCAGCTGGGCTCGCGTGGCGGCGCTGCCCCGCGCCGGCGAGACGGCCAGGCCCGTGGGCGTGAGCTGGATGGGCTTCAGGACGACGAAGGTCGCCTGGCTCTTGGAATGGATGGCGACGGGGCCCGATTCGGTCACCGTCCGCGAGGCCACCTGCCCGTTGATCACCAGCTCCATGCGGATCTCGCCGGGATGCGGCAGGAACCTCACGGCCATCGACTGCTCGACGGTGCTGCGGCCCCGCACCGGCCGGCCGAGGATGAAATCCTGCACCGCGTTGTCGGTGACGGTGGTCTCCGGCAGCATCCGCTCCACGAAGCCCCGATGGACCGCGAGCCTCACGTTGGGGGCGAGGTAGTGGTCGGAGACGGCCTGAGCCAGGTCGGCCGCGGCGGGGGATGGGTGCGCGACGACGCCAGCCAGCGCGGCCTTCACGGCGGAGGCATGGGCGGCTTCGCCCGAGGCCTCGTAGTGCTCGAGGAACGCGAGCAGCCGGTCGATGGCTTCGCTCCCGGGCCGGGCCGCGAGCATCAGCCCCACGTCGGTTCCCCGCGGAGACTCGGCAGCCGGCGCGGCCGCCGTGGACCATTCGGCCGCCGCCCGCCAGACCGCCACGCGGCGGGCCACGGCCAACGCCGCCCGCCGGAGCTCGCTGGCGAGGTGCGGGGGCAGGCCCTGCTCGGCGGTCACCATCCCGGTGGCCACGGTCTCGCCAAGCGAGACGAGCGTGGCCGGGGACGCGGGATCGGTCGGCCCTGCCGTCTCGAGGGTGGCGTTGACGGCGAGGAGCACCTGCTCGGCCCAGGCCGCCACCGCGCGATGCTGGCCGTCCACCGGCAGTGTCGCGAGCACCTCGAGCTGATTGATGAGCCGGTCGGGCGTGGGCCAGCCGTCGGTGACGGTCGCTTGGCCGTCGGTGGCGGGCTCCCCGGCGCCCAAGGCCCGCGCAAGGCGGCCATCGCCCCTCAGCCGGCTGCGAATCCGCTCGGCGATGGCGGCGGCCCGCCGCGGTTCGCCGGGCGGAGGCGCGGCGTGAGGCTCGAGCCGCCGGTCGGCGATCCGGCCGATGATGCGGGGCGGTGATGCCGTGGGGGCCGCTCCTGCCGTCGGCACGTCGATCCAGTTGATGCTGTCGGGATCGCTCCAGGCTGGTCCGGGGAGGGGAGCGGGCGGTCCTGCCGGCCGACCCGCTGACTGCACCGGAACCAGGCGGGGCGGTTCCGCCGCCCCGGCCACGGCCCCCGTG
>JBILOA010000186.1:0-4762 GCA_044374735.1 Pirellulales bacterium
CGCCGGCGACGCGGCAGCCCGCGGGCTTGTCGCCGCCGCGCTGGCCTGCGTCTACCAGGCCACGGCCAACTCCGGCCCGGTGACGCGGGCCGCGGCGCGTGGCCTGGCGGAGGCGCTCGGCGCGGTCTACCACGAGTTCGACGTCGAGCCGATCGTGCGGGGCTACGAGCAAATGGTCGCCACCGCCCTTGGCCGTCCGCTCGCCTGGGAGACCGACGACATCGCGCTGCAAAACATCCAGGCCCGAGCCCGGGCCCCCGGGGTGTGGATGCTCGCCAACCTGACCGGGGCGCTGCTCGTCTCCACGAGCAACCGTTCCGAGGCGGCGGTGGGCTACGCCACGATGGACGGCGACACGGCCGGCGGCATCGCCCCGATCGCCGGGATCGACAAGGCGTATCTTCGGCGCTGGCTCGTGTGGCTCGAGCGGCACGGGCCGGAGGGCGTGGGGCCGGTGCCGGCGCTCGCCGCGGTCAACGCCCAGCAACCGACCGCCGAACTGCGGCCGGCGGCGGCCGCGCAGACCGATGAGGCCGACCTCATGCCCTACGACGTGCTCGACGCGATCGAGCGGTTCGCGATTCGCGACCGGCAGAGCCCCGTCGAGTGTTGGCGGCGGGCCTGCAGCGAGTTTCCGCGGCACGATGCCCGGCAACTGGCGACCTGGACCGAGCGGTTTTTCACGCTCTGGAGCCGCAACCAGTGGAAGCGGGAGCGGTACGCCCCGTCGTTTCAGCTCGATGACGAGAACCTCGACCCCAAGACCTGGTGCCGGTTCCCGATCCTCTCCGGCGGCTTCGCCCGCGAACTGGCCGAACTGCGGGCCGCCGCAGGGCGGGCCTAAGGCCCGGGGAAACAGCGGTTCGGACGCCCAAAAACGGCCTCGCTCCCCGGCCGCCGCGCCTGCTAGAGTCCCCGGCCGCGTTCCCAGGAGCCGACGTCGTGCGCCGTTTTTCTCTCGCCTCGTGGTGCTTCGCCGGCGTGGTCTCCATGGCCGGCCTGGCGGCCGCGCAGACGCCGCCGCCCGCCCCTCCCGCGGCCCTGCCCGCGGTGCCACGAGCACAGCCGCCTGCCCCCGCGGCCCAGCCTCTGGCTCCCACGGCCCAGCCTTTGGCTCCCACGGCCCAGCCTCTGGCTCCCACGGCCCAGCCTGCCGGGGTCGCGCCCGCAGTGGCTCCGCCAAGCCGGCCGCCCGAGCGGGTCGCCGCGGTGCCCGTGCCGCAGCCCACGCCCCTCTCGCCGCAGGAGCAGGAGGCCCTCGACCGCCTGCTCGCCGCCTGGGAGGCGCGCAACGCCGCCGTCAGCACCTGGTCGTGCACGTTCCACAAGTGGGAATACAACGCCTGGAGCCCGGCCGACGCGGCGGGCGACCGGCTGGCATTCGCCGAGAGCACCGGCGAACTCAAGTATGCGGCGCCCGACAAGGGGCTGTTTCGCGTCCGCGAGTCGAAGCAGTGGAATCCCGAGGCCCGCCGCTACGAGGTTCGTGGCGGCGAGGCGGGTGAGCACTGGGTCTGCAACGGCGAGAGCATCTACGAGTTTCGCCACGCCGACCGGCAGTTGCGCGAGACCAAACTCCCGCCCGAGATGCGGGGCAAGGCGATCAGCGACGGCCCGCTGCCCTTCGTGTTCGGCGCCAAGGCCGACACGCTCAAGAAGCGATACTTCATGCGGATCATCACGCCGCCGGAGGTGCGGGATCAGGTCTGGCTCGAGTCGCTCCCCCGCTACCAGGCCGACGCCGCCAACTTCTCCAAGGTCGAACTGATCCTGCAGGCCCGCGACCTGATGCCGTTCGCGATCCAGATCTACAAGCCCGGCGGGCAGGATCGCGACGTCTACCAGTTCGATCCGCGCACCAGCCTGATCGACAAGGGGCTCGACATGCTGCGAGACTTCGCCAAGCCGATCACCCCGTTCGGCTACAAGTACATTCTCGAGGACCTGTCGGCCCAGGCGCCGCCCGCTGCCGGCCCGCCGCCGGCCGTCGCCCCCCGCTGACTTTCGGGGGCGGGGCTCGCGCGGCCCCCGGGCCCGTTCGGCCCCCTGGCTGCCTCGCGTCGCGGCGGCGGTATACTGCCGCCTTTGACCCCGTGCCCGGCGGATCCCGTTCGATGCCCACCGTCGACCCATCCCACCCGCTCGCCAAACTGCTCGAACAGGATCGCCGCTACTCGCTCGACGCCTATCTGTTCGTGCTCGAATCCCTGACCTACGCCCAGGAGACCCTGGGCTTCGGCCAGGAGCCCCCGGCCGAGGAACTCGACCCGCCGCGGGCCGACGAGTCCGCGGCCACCGGCCGGACCAGGTCCCGACCCCGCCGCGAACGCCGGCGGGCGGAGCGGCACGTGTCCGGCCAACAGCTCTGTGAGGCCGCGCGGCAGTTCGGCCAGCAGCAGTACGGCTTCCTGGCCAAGACCGTGCTCGCCACTTGGGGCCTCCGCAGCACCGCCGATATCGGCGAGATCGTCTTCAACATGATCGACATCGGTCAGATGCGGAAGACCCGCAGCGACAAGCGGGAGGACTTTCACGATGTCTACGACTTCGACGACGCGTTCGCCCGAGACCTTGCCTTCGCGGTGCCGGACCGCGTCTGACGATCGGCCGGCGTGCGATGCAGATCAAATCGGCTCGCAGACTCTGGGCGGTGTTCGCCGTCGCCGCGGTCGCCCAAGCGGCGTGGCTGGCGATGCTCGCCTGGTTGGCATGGCGGACGTGAGGCCCGCGGACGGGCCCGACGGGGTGCGGGCATGAGTTTCGCCCTGTCCGCGGTGCCCGCGTGGGTCGCGCTCCTGCCGCTGGGAGGCTATCTGCTCGTGCTGGGCTGGCTGCATCTGCGGCGCCGTCCGACGGCCCTGTCCGGCGGCCTCGACGTCGCGGCCCTGGCCACGGGCCTCTCGGGGCTCGTGCTCGCGGGGCCGCTGGCCCTGCTCCAGCCGGCCGTGGGCACCGCCGCCTGGGCCGCGCTGATGATGCTCGGCGCGCTGGTGCTGATCGTGGCCGGAGGCCTCCTGGCCACGAGGCCCCGGCTGGTGATCTACAACGTCACGGTCGAGCAGCTCCGCCCGGTGATGGCCGAGGTGGTCGGCCGCCTCGACGGCTCGGCGCGGTGGGCCGGAGAGAGCGTGTTGCTGCCGGCCCGAGGCCTGCAGGTTTTGATGGACGGCCGCGGGCTCTCTCGCTGCGTGAGCGTCGTGGCGGTGGGCACCCGGGCCTCGCCCGAGGGATGGTCCGAGTTTGCCCGCCAACTGCGGCGCGGGGCCCGGGCGCTCCGCGTCCGGCGCAATCCCTGGGGCGCCGCCTTCGTGGCCGCCGGGGTGTGCTGCATCGCGGCGGGCCTCGGCTGGGCCATGCTCGACCGGATGCGGTCGGGCGAACCTGCCGCGCTCGCGTCCGCGGCCTGCCGCCCCCTTCGGTCCCCGTTTTCGGAGTTCCGCCATGCCAGTGCACGTCGATCTTTCGACGCATGAGATCACCGTCCCGGTCGTGATCCGCAACGCCCCGCCGGGCCGGCTCTACGAAGACGCCGTCACCCGCGAGCGGGCCGGCATCGTCTCCTCGGGTGCGATCGCGATCCGCTCGGGGGCCAAGACGGGCCGCAGCCCCGCCGACAAGCATGTCGTCCACCGCCCCGAGTCGGAGGCCGACGTGTGGTGGGGCCCGGTGAACCATCCGATCGACGAGCACACCTTCCTGCTCAATCGCCAGCGGGCGATCGACTACCTCAACACCCGCGACCAGATCTACGTCTGCGACGGCTACGCCGGCTGGGATCCGGCCACGCGGGTCAAGGTTCGCGTGCTCTGCGCCCGGGCCTACCACGCCCTCTACATGCACAACATGCTGATCCGCCCCACGCTCGACGAGCTCGAGCGGTTCGGCGCCCCCGATTACGTGATCTACAACGCCGGCCAGTTTCCGGCCAATCCCCTGACCTCGCAGATGACCAGCCGCACGAGCATCGACCTCTGTCTCGAGCGAAGGGAGCAGGTGATCCTGGGTACCGAGTATGCCGGCGAGATGAAGAAGGGCGTGTTCACCTACATGCACTGGCTCCTGCCGGGCCGGGGCATCCTCTCGATGCACTGCTCGGCCAACCAGGGGGTCGCGCCGGGCGGCGGCCCCGGCGACGTGTCGCTGTTCTTCGGCCTCTCGGGCACCGGCAAGACGACCCTCTCGGCCGATCCGGCCCGCCGGCTGATCGGCGACGACGAGCATGGCTGGGGCGACGACGGCATCTTCAACATCGAGGGAGGCTGCTACGCCAAGTGCATCCATCTTGACGAGGCCAAGGAACCGGAGATCTGGCGGGCGATCACGTTCGGCACGGTGCTCGAGAACGTCGTCTTCGACCCGGCCACCCGGGCGGTGGACTTCGAGTCGAGCGCGATCACGGAGAACACCCGGGCCGCCTACCCGATCGAGTTCATCGACAACGCCAAGGTGCCCTGCGTCGGCCCGCACCCCAAGCACGTGATCTTTCTCACCTGCGACGCCTCGGGCGTGCTTCCGCCGGTGAGTCGGCTCTCGCGGGAGCAGGCCATGTATCACTTCCTCTCGGGCTACACCGCGCGGGTGGCGGGCACCGAGATGGGGATCGTGGAGCCGCAGGTGGCCTTTTCGGCCTGCTTCAGCGCCGCCTTCCTCGTGCGGCATCCGGCGGTCTACGCTCGCCTCCTGGCGGAGAAGCTGCGGCGGCACGACGCCCGGGCCTGGCTCGTGAACACGGGCTGGACCGGCGGGGCGTACGGCGTGGGCA
>JBILOA010000188.1:0-4758 GCA_044374735.1 Pirellulales bacterium
GCTTCCCTGTCGGGTGATCGTGACCGAGCCCGCGAAGGTGCGGGCCGTGGATCGCTACGGTGCGGCGCTCGAGACGCCGCCGCCCGGGTCGCCGCGGTCGCTGTTGCGGGGCATGTTCGTCCAGGTTCGGGTTCACGTCGATTCGCCGCACGAACTGGTCTCGATCCCCGAGGAGGCCCGGCGGCCCAGCGGCGAAGTGTGGCTGATCCGCGACGGCCGGCTGGAGATCCTCCGGCCCCGGCCGATCCAGGTTTCTGGCAGCCGGGCCATCTTCGAGAGCGGCCCGTCGGGTCTCGTGGCCGGCGACCGTGTGGTGACCAGCCAACTCACCAACCCGCGGCAGGGCATGGCGGTGGTCGAGCCGGTGCCGCGGTCGGCGGCGGCGCCCGCCGCGGCGGGAGCCCCAGCCAGCACCCCGGGCAGAGATGACACGTGAGATCGATCGTTTCCTGGACGATTCGCAATCAGCCGGCGATGAACACGCTGGTCATCGCCATCTTGCTGGTCGGCGCGATGGCCTTCGCCTCGATGCGCCGGGAGGTGTTTCCCGAGTTCGAACTCGAGATCGTGCTGGTCACGGTGCCTTACCCCGGGGCCACGCCCGAGGAGGTCGAGGAGGGCATCTGCCAGAAGATCGAGGAGGCCTGCCGGAGCGTTGAGGGCATCAAGAAGGTTACGAGCGTGGCCCAGGAGGGGGCGGGCTTCTGTGTCTTCGAGTTGCAGGAAAGCGTCAAGGACGTCCAGAAGACGCTCGCCGAGATCCGCTCCGAAGTCGATCGGATTCCGAGCTTCCCGGTTTTGGCCGAGGATCCGAAGGTGGAGCAGGTCACGCTGCGCACGCCGGCGATCAAGGTGGGTGTGCTCGCTCCGGATCCCGCCGTCCATGGCGAGGTCTCCGAAGAGGATCTCCGCGACGTGGCCGAGGCGGTTCGCGACGACCTGCTCTCGTTGCCGGCCGTCTCGGCGGCCAATCTCCAGGGCGCCCGCGACTACGAGATCGACATCGAGATTCCGGAGGCCACCCTCCGCAAATACGGCCTCTCCCTCCAGGCCGTGGCCGAGATCGTGCGCCGCGAGAACCTCGAGTTGCCCGGCGGCCTGATCCGCGGCGAGAGCGGCGAGATCCTGCTGCGCGGCAAGAACAAGCGGTCCTCGGGCGAGGAGATCGCCAAGCTGCCGCTCGTCACGCTCCCCGACGGCCTCGTGCTCACCGTGGGCGATCTGGCGACCGTTCGCGACGAGTTCGCCGACGTCGCCTCCACCAATCAGATCAACGGCCGGCCGGGGATGGTGGTCTCGGTCGATCGCACCTCCAGCGAGGATTTGCTCGCCATGGTGGCCGCCGTGAACGGCTACGTCGCAGACGGCGGCCGGCTGCCGCCCGGCTACGAGCTCGTGACCTGGGCCGACCAGTCGGTGGACGTTCGCGACCGGCTCGAAATGCTGATCTCCAACGGGCTCCAGGGGCTCGCGATCGTGTTCGTGCTGCTGGCTTTGTTTCTGGACCTCAAGATCGCCTTCTGGGTGGCGATGGGAATCCCCTTCTCGATGCTCGGTACCGGGATGCTGATGTTCTCGACCGACCAGACCCTCAACATGCTCTCGATGTTCGCCTTCCTGATGGCGATCGGGATCGTGGTCGACGACGCGATCGTGGTCAGCGACAACGTCGAGCGGCACCGCCGCATGGGCAAGCCGCTGGTTCAGGCGGCGATCGACGGCACGGTCGAGGTGGTGCCGAGCGTGATCTCGAGCGTGCTCACCACCGTGATCACGTTCCTGCCGCTGTGCTTCGTCTCCGGGGTGATGGGCAAGTTCATCGCGGTGATGCCCTTCGCCTTCATCACCACGCTCCTGATGTCGCTGGGGGAGTCGATCCTCGTCCTGCCGGGCCATCTGGCGCACGAAAAGAACCTCGTGTTCACCGTGCTCGGGATCATGCTCTACCCACTGCGGCTCCTGTTGCCGGTGGTGGCGTTTCTCCAGCGGGCGTGCGACCGGGGGCTCAAGTGGTTCGTGCGACGCATCTACTCGCCGGTGCTGGATCTGGCGCTCGACAACCGCTATTCAACCCTCGCGCTGGCGGTCGGGATCCTGCTGGTGGCGCTCGGGATCGTGCGCAGCGGGATCACCCCCTTCGAGCTGTTTCCCAAGATCGACGCCAACCGCCTCCTGGCGAAAATCGCGTTTCCCGACGGCACGCCCGTGAGCGTCACGGAGGAGGCGACGCAGCGAATCGAGCAGGCCGCGGTCGCCGCCTCGAAGAAGTTTTCCCCCGCAGGAGGGGAGCCGATCGTGACGCTCATGCACCGGGCGGTCGGCCAGGTGGCGGCCCAGGGGGAGGTGGGCCCCGACGCGCGGCAGAGTGGCAGCCACGTGGGCGCCGTGGCCGTGGAACTCGTCGAAGGGGAGCGGCGGGACGTGACGAGCGAGGAGTTCATCAGCGAGTGGCGGAGGTTGGCCGGTGAGTTCGTGGGCACCGAGTCGCTCGTGTACGGCACCGAAAACATCGGCCCCGGCGGCAAGACGGTCGAGTTCAAGCTCCTGGCGCAGTCGGATCCGGAGGCGGTCCGGCAGCTTGAGGCCGCCGTGGAGCGGTGCAAGGAGTGGCTCGCCCAGTATCCCGGCGTGATCGACATCGACGACGACTCACGACCGGGCAAGTGGGAATACCAGATCAAGGTCAAGCCGCGGGCCGAGGCGCTCGGCGTGTCGCTGGCCGATCTCGCGGGCACCTTCCGGGCCAGCTATTACGGCGAGGAAGTGATGCGGCTCCAGCGCGGCCGGCACGAGGTCAAGCTCATGGTCCGCTACCCGCGGGACGAGCGGCGGAGTTTTGCCACGCTCGACGAGATCCAGGTCACCGGGCCGGACGGGGTCAAGCGGCCGGCCAACGAGCTCGCCGACATCAGCGTGGATCGGGGCTACTCCGAGATCAACCGGCTCGACCAGAAACGGTCGATCTCGGTCACGGCCGACATCGACATGGCCACGAGCTCGCTGACGAGTGCGCAGATCACGGCCGACATGGAGAAGCGGCTGATGCCCGTTCTATTGGCGGAATATCCGCTCGTCCGGGTCCGCTGGGAGGGGCAGCGCGAGCAGACCAACGAGTCGCTCCGCAGCCTCGGGATCGGCTTCGTGGTGGCCCTGTTCGCGATGTTCGTGCTCCTGACGATGGAGTTCAAGAGCTACTTCCAGCCCTTCATCATCCTGGCGGCGATCCCCTTCGGTTGCGCCGGCGCCGTCTTCGGTCATGCGCTGATGGGCATGTCGCTGACGTTGTTCAGCATGTTCGGCTTGGTGGCCCTCTCAGGTGTCGTGGTCAACGACTCGATCTGCCTGGTCGACTTCATCAATCTCCGGGTGCGCGCGGGCCATCCGCTCCGCGAAGCGCTCCGCGAAGCGGGCTGCCTCCGGTTCCGGCCGGTGATGCTCACGAGCGTGACCACGATCGGCGGCCTGTTGCCGCTGCTCCTGGAGAAGAGCTTTCAGGCGCAGTTTCTCGTGCCGATGGCCACGGCCATGGCGTTCGGCCTGATGATGACCACGGCCCTGGTGCTGATCCTCGTGCCCGTGATGTATTCCTTCTTCGGCACGAGCGCCCGCGACGGCCACGTCGATGAGGCGGAACTCCAGCCAGGCCCCAGCGGCTCGTCTGCCGACGAAGAGGCTGCCGACGCCGAATGGCTCCCTACCGATCTCCAGCACCACGAACCCCGCCCGCAGTCGGTCCCGGCGTGACCGGGCACGCTTTTTGGTAACGCAGGCTCAGGGTTGCCCATGCCATCTCGCCGGACGCTTCCTGCGGGCATCCTGCCCTCCGGTCGCTCGGAGGAAACCTCGCTGCGCAATCCTTGCTGCGCTCGGTTTCCTACGCCGCTCGATTGGCACGGGCAACCCCTCGCAGCCCAACGGTGAACAGGAGGCAGGCAGCCCGATTCGTCTGAACGAATATCGCGCGCTAAGAACGCGCACGAGCACGGCCGCCCGGAGGTGCGGCCGGCGGCCGGGGCCGAAGGCCCGAGGGCCGCGAAGCCCGCCGGGGCCATGGATGGCCCGCCGGGCGTAAAGTCAGCCGCCGCCCCCCTACACGAGCCAGTGGCAGATGTCGCCGTCCTGCATCACGTACTCCTTGCCCTCGACCCGGAGTTTGCCGTGGGCCCGGATCTCCTTCTCCGTCTTGAAGGACTCCAGGTCGTCGAGCGAGTAGATCTCGCCGCGGATGAACTTCTTCTCGAAGTCGGTGTGGATCACGCCGGCGGCCTGCGGGGCCGTCGCCCCGATGGGAATCGTCCAGGCCCTGACCTCCTTCTCGCCCGCCGTGAAGTAGCTCTGCAGGCCGAGGGTCTTGTAGGCCGCCCGGGCCAGGGAAGCGAGCGCCGGCTCGGAAAGCCCGGCCCCGGACAGCATCTCGGCCCGGTCGGCTTCGTCGAGTTCCGCCAGCTCGGCTTCGAGCTTGGCACAGACCGGCACCACCTCGGCCCCCGACTTCGCGGCCTGCGAACGCACGGCCTGGACGAGCGGCCCGGTGCCCGTGACGTCGCTTTCGTCGACGTTGGCCACGTAGAGGATCGGCTTGGCGGTGAGCAGCCCGAACTCCTTGACGGCCGCCCGCTCGGCCTCCGAGAGCGCGAGCGTCCGCAGCGGCTTGTCGGTCCGCAGGTGGTCGAGGCATTTCTTCATCGAGTCGTACTTGAAGCGGGCCTCCTTGTCGGTGCTCTTGGCGGCCCGCTCGGCCCGGGGCAGCAGGTTGTC
>JBILOA010000187.1:0-4758 GCA_044374735.1 Pirellulales bacterium
GTCAGTTCCTGGAACGTGACGACGTCGCCCCTAACTGCCACGGCGGCGGCGAGGACGGCGAGTGCGAGGGGCAGCCGGGTCGTCATCGAGCGGATCGTCATGGAACGGCTCCGGGCAAGGTGACCGCCTCGGCTCCGGCCCGCGTGCAGGCGGCCGCGAGGATCTTGAGGTCGGTGGATTCGTCGATCAGGCGGACGGCCCCGTCGCCGAACAGCGCCTGGGCGCCGCCCGGATGACGGCTGCGGATCTCGTCCTCCCAGGTCGGCCAGTTGATGGCGTAGGCCTGGTCGAACAGGTTGCGGCCGTTGATCCACTGGCCGTCGGGCCACGGGCCACGGCTGCACTCGCCGACGAAGATCGTCTTGGAGAGCCCATCGGGAATCTCCCGCTCCGCGAACCCGCGGTCGTGGATCAGCACGCCCTTCTCGGGATTGTTGGGGGAGGCGATCCGCTCGCCGCACAGCCCGCCGTAGTCGATCCGGGCCAGCCGGGCAGGTCCCCCGCCTCGGTCCGCCGACGGGCAGAGGTAGACGGACACGGCGGAACCCGCGGCGGCCGCGTTGACGGGATCGTCGAACGACCGCGTGAAGTCGATCCGCTCGAACAGGGGCTGTTGCTCCAGCCAGGGGAGGATCGCGGCGGACCAGGCCAGGCACCGCGCCGCCCCCGGATTCCAGCCCGCCCGCCACTCCAAGCAGCCCACGGGAAACCGCCGCCGCGCCAGCAGGTGCCCGTGGAGGGCACAGCCCACGTTGCGGAGATGGTTGAGGCAAACCGTCCGCCGGGCCGCCTCGCGGGCCCCCTGCACGGCGGGCAGGAGCAGGGCCACGAGCGCGGCGATCACGGCCACCACCACCAGCAACTCCACGAGCGAGATGCCGCGGCGGATGCCAGCCCTGCGTTCCATGCGCGTGCCGCCTGCCGACACACCCCTCCCGTCCGCCCGCGCACGACGGTGCGCAGGCTGGCCCCGGGGGCGGGTACGTCTGGAGCGAATCCTTCGGTGACGATTGCGACCGGCCGCTCACGCGACCGTGCCCGCCCTTCCGCCCTCGCAGTCCGGCAAGCTCAAGACACCTGGTAGGTCTTCTGACTCACGGGCTCGAACAGCCGCACGCCTTCTCGCCCCGGGCTCCCGCCGACGGCGGAAGAACGTGGCAATGGCTCGAATGCGACCACCCTCTCTCCCGGACCTGGTCGCCCAGGGCCGAAAATCGCCCGAACACAGCGGCGGGGCCGTCCCGGATTCACACCGGAGTTCCCTGTTTGCCGGTCGAACGCAGCTGCGATCGACCGGCCACCAGAGTCAGTTGCGGAGTTTACCGGTCACGGCAACCCTGTCAACGTTGTCGCGCGACCCGGGCCCTGCCGGCAAAGTCCGCCGCGCCGGGTCGCCGCGTTGGCAAACCTTGCCGGTCGGATGCGGCGCGTCCGTCAAGCATTGAGGGTCGTAGGGTGCTGCGCCGCGAGCGCGTCAGGGACGGCTTGCACGGCATTGTTCCCGCGACAGGAACCACCCCAACCGCGGCCAAAAAAACCGCGAGGCGTGTTCAAGCCCGTTCGTGAACACCGCCGATAGCCCCCATGTCCCCGGGGCATCACCGTGCCCGTCGGGCAACCAGGGGCGGCAGCAACCTGAGATTCTTCGAGTCACGGAATGGCTCGACAGGCCTGCCGCAGAAAAGTTCGTGGATCACAACCTCGGGGTGACGGCGTCGCGAGCGGGACGAGCACACCGGTGATTCACAAGCAAAGGAGATGTGGCTCGATGAAGCGTATGATGTATCTCGGTGCGCTGGTCCTCAGCGTGACCGTTTGTAGCCAGTCTTTCGGTTTCGAGCTCCTTGACCGGATGCTCGGCCACAAGGGCTGTGCCTCGTG
Organism: Pirellulales bacterium; assembly: GCA_044374735.1. Lineage (GTDB taxonomy): Bacteria > Planctomycetota > Planctomycetia > Pirellulales > UBA1268 > QWPN01. Next base: position 1,882 of record JBILOA010000187.1, read on the forward strand.
CTGTGAGCCCGGCTGCGACGCCGGTGCTGGGTGCTGCGAGCCGGGCTGCGACGCCGGTGCTGGCAACGGATGTGCGGAGCCCGCTTGCGACGCCGGCAACGGCTGCTGCGAGCCGGCTTGCGACGCCGGTGCTGGTTGCTGCGACGCCGGTGCGGGCTGCTGCGGTGCCCGCAAGTGCCGGAAGAAGCACGACCTGTTCGGTGGCCTGAAGGGCCTGTTCGAGAAGTGCAAGCGGAAGCACAAGAGCTGCTGCGGCGATAGCTGCTGCGAGCCCGCCTGCGACGCTGGCAACGGTTGCGCTGAGCCGGCTTGCGACGCTGGCAACGGTTGCGCTGAGCCCGCTTGCGACGCCGGCAACGGCTGCTGCGAGCCGGCCTGCGACGCTGGTGCTGGCTGCTGCAGCGTGCGGAAGAAGCACACGCCGATCCGTGACCTTCTGAAGGCGATCCACGCCGCGAAGAAGTGCCGGAAGGCGAGCTGCTGCGGCGACAGCTGCTGCGAGCCGGGCTGCGATGCCGGCAACGGCTGCTGCGAGCCGGGCTGCGGTGCGGAGCCCGCTTGCGGTGCGGAGCCGGCCTGCGGTGCGGCCCCCGACTGCTCGGCTTCGACCGACGCCCCGGTGAGCCGGATGGTCGCCACCAAGTGAGTTGAGGGTCGATAGGTCGGACCGAAACCTGTTGCCCGACGTCGACACGAAAGCCCGCGGCCCGGAGGGAAACCTCCGGGCCGCGGCAATTTCGTTCCGCTACTCGCCGGTGCGGCGGAGGCGGCCGAGGCCCGAGGGCTCGGCCACGGCGGCGGCCAGGGCCTTGGCCTCGCCGGCCAGCCGCTCGCCCGTGGCGAGATAGCCCTGCACCCGCTCCGCCGCGGTCGCGAAGTCGGCCAAGAGCGGATCGACGAGCTCCGCCTCAGGCAGACTGCGCACGAGCGTCGTGATGTCGTGGTCGAGGCCGGCCCGCACCAGCCAGAGGAGCAGCCAGCGGAGGAACAGGCCCCAGAGGATCACCCACACGAACGCCTCCTGGAGAAAGCCGATCCCCGACACCGGTCGCCCTTCCCAGAGCGTGCCGTGAAAGAAGCTCCAGCCCGCCCGAACCAGGACGAACACCAGGAGCGACGCAAACATCGCCTCGAAGATCGTGTGGGCCAACCGACCGCCGATCCGGCCGCGGCGTTCGGCCACCAGTCGCTCGATGCCCGTCGCCAGCCAGCCGCCGGCCCGATCCACGACGGCCCCGGCCGCCACCGGCAGGCTCGCCGCGTCGAGCCGGGCCCGACCGACCAAGGGCTCGCCGACCGCGGCCCGCGCGGCCAGCCCGGAGAGCACGCTGCGGGACTGCTCGACCTCGCCCGCCACGAGCCCCAGTTCCTCGACCGTCCGCCAGCCTCCCCGGCCGGCCGCGACGTCGGCCGGCTCACCGGCGAGCAGCCGCCCCACGAAGCCACCGCTCGGCCGCAGCCGACGCCAGAACGACCCGACCGCCGCCGTGACGTGCAGGAAGGTCGCGAACGGTCCGCCGTGCCAGCGTTCCACCACTTCGTCGGCCACCAGCCGCTGCCAGGCCGAGCGTCCCGCCCGGAGCCGCTCGGCCACGCCCGCGGCGAGCAGGGCCTCGAGTCGCTTGCGCTCGCGCGCCACCCCCTCGGCCAATTGACCCGCGGCCTCGCGCACGAGATCGAGCTGCTCGCCGGCCTGACGCATGAACCAGTCGGCCAGTTCGAGCGCCCCGGTCCGCCGCACCCGCCGCGCCGCGCGGCCCACGAGCTCCGCATCGATCGCCGCGACGAGCTCACCGAATCCGGCCTCGGGCTCGAGGCCCGCGGCCGCGCGGGCCGCCGCCTCGACACCGTCGACCCGGAAGATCCGCGGCACCACGAAGCCCTGCCGTTCGAGTTCCCGCCGCCAGTCGGCGCGGATATCGGGATCCCGCGACGCGTGGGTCTGCACGAACAAAAGCGGCCGCCCGGGCGCGAAGGCCGCCAGTTCGCGGGCCACGATCCAGGAGCGATACTTCTGCACCGTCGCCACGAGCAGGAGCACGTCACAGGCCGGCAGGATCTTGGCCAAGAGGTCGCGATTGCGGTTGGCGGCGCTCGGCCGCTGGTCGCCCGCCTCCGGCGCGGGCCCCTCGGACTGCGTGTCGGGGTCGGGGCAGTCGACGAGCACGATGTTGGCCACGGCAGGGGACGCGCTGCGACTGACCCGGGCGGCCATCTCGGCCAGCGGCAGCCATGAGATGTCGACGTCGGGCGCGGTCACCACGACCGGCTGCACCGTGGTGGGCCGACACTCGTCGCCCGCCGCGGTCACGTCACCGCGGGCGAGCGCGTTGACGAGCGTACTCTTGCCGGTGCCGGTGCCCCCGATCACGCCCACCACGAGCACCCGCGAGAGCTCGCGGCGGGTGCGGTCGAGCCGCGGGGCGACCGCCTCCCACTCGGCGGCCACCCGCCGGGCCGGCGACCACTCCGGCAGCGAACCCGCCCAGCGGCCCAGGCCCTCGACGAGCAGATCGAAGGAGGCGAAGTCGGGGCCCGTCGCGGCCTGATCGGTCACGCCGGGCGGCTGCTGGTCGGTCACGATGGAGACTCCCGGCCGAGGTCGATGAGCAAGTGTCGCAGGCGGCCGATCTCCGGCCGGGCCGCCGCCGCCGCCAGCCGGCCCACATCCTCGACGCCGTCGCCAAGCACCACGTTCCGCAGCGTGGCGATCAGGATCTCGCCCCGCTCGGCCGACCACCCGGCGAACAGTCGCTCGATCAGCGGCCGCACCCCCGCCACCGCCAGACCGAGCGCCCCTTCGCCGACGAGCGGCGCCGCGGCCCAGACGGCGTAGTCACCGACATGATGCACGAGCACCGACAGCCCGCCGGCGGC
>JBILOA010000190.1:0-4729 GCA_044374735.1 Pirellulales bacterium
CGACGGCAGCGACGTCGAGATCTGGAACCTGGTGTTCACGCAGTTCAACCGGCAGGGGCTGCCGCCCGACAACCTCACGCCGCTGCCCAGCCGCAACATCGACACGGGGATGGGCCTGGAGCGGACCTGCGCCATGCTCCAGGGCGTCGACAGCAACTTCCACATCGACATCCTCCGGCCGCTGGTGGAGGCGGTGGCCGAGGTCTGCGGGCGGACGTACGAGCCCGCGACCGACGACGGCCGGCGGATGCGACGGATCGCCGACCACGTGCGGGCCTGCACGTTCGCGATCCACGAGAACGTCTTGCCGGGCAACAACGAGGAAAAATACGTCGTCAAGCGGCTGCTGCGGCGGGCCGTGCTCGACGGTCGGCAGATGGGGATGCGGGAGGCCTTTCTCCACCGGCTGCCGCCCGTGGTCGCCGAGCTGATGCGGCATCCGTATCCCGAACTCGGCGACACCACCGGCCACGTCGCGACCGTCATCGAGCGGGAGGAGGAGTCGTTTCTCGCCACGATCGACGGCGGCCTCGAGCGGATCGAGCGACTGTTTGCGGGAATCGGCGCCGCCGGCAAGAGCACGGTGCCCGGGGGTGACGCGGCCGAGCTCTACACGACCTACGGCTTTCCCCCCGAGCTGCTCGAGACGCTGGCGGCCGAGCGGAACTGCGGCTTCGACTGGGAGGGCTTCCGGGCGGCCATGGAGGCCCACGGTCAGCGGTCGGGGGCGGGGCGGAGCGTCGAGGTGTTCGCTTCGGGGCCGCTCGACGCGCTCAAGAAGACGATGCACGGCACCGAATTCGTCGGCTACGACGCGACCGAGGCGGCGGCCAAGGTGGTGGGCATCATCGCCCAGGACACGCTCTGCGATTCGCTCGTCGAAGTGGGCCATGCGGCGCCGGTCACCGTGGTGCTCGACCAGAGCCCCTTCTACGGCGAGTCGGGCGGGCAGGTCGGCGACACGGGTGAACTCACCTGGCCGGGTGGCCGGTTCGAGGTGAGCGACACGCAGCGGGAAGGCGGCTTCATGCTCCACGTGGGCCACCTGCGGCAGGGCACGCTCGCGCTCGGCGTCACCGTGACCGCCCGCGTGGAATCCGCCCGCCGGGCGGCGCTTCGGCGGGCTCATTCGGCCACGCACCTGCTCCACGCGGCGCTCCAGCATTTTCTGGGCGGCCATGCGGTGCAGCAGGGCTCGAAGGTCGATGCCGACCTGCTGCGGTTCGACTTCTCTCACTCGAGCTCGATCGACGGTGAGACACTCGCCGCCATCGAGGGGATGGTCAACGACCGGGTGCTCGAGGCCGTGCCCGTCTCCGCCCGGCTCCTGCCCTTGGCCGAGGCCCGCCATGCCGGTGCGATGATGCTCTTCGGCGAGAAGTATCCCGACGTGGTGCGAATGGTGACGATGGACGGGGTCAGTCGCGAACTCTGCGGCGGCACGCACGTTTCCAGCACCGGTCAGATCGGCCTGGTGCGGGTCGTGGCGGAGGAGAGCGTGTCGGCGGGCACCCGGCGGATCACGGCGGTCACCGGCGGCCGCGCCCTCGAGCGGCTGCGGCAGGCCGAACGGACCCTCGCCGAGGCCGCCGGGGTGCTGAAGGTGCCCGTGGCCGACGTGCCGCAGCGGCTGGCCACGATCGTCAAGGAGCTCAAGGAACTCAAGAAGGCGAAGCCCGCCGCGGCAGCGACGGGCGTGACGCCCGAGACGTTGCTGGCGGGCGCGGTCGAGGTGGGCGGCAGCCGCGTCGTGGTGGCCGACATGCAGGGGGGCGACGCCAACGCGATGCGACAGGCGATCGACCAGCTGCGGCGGAAGGCCAGCCCGATCGCCGTGCTGCTCGGGAGCGTGGAGGGCGACAAGGTCACGCTGGTGGCCGGCATCTCCAAGGAGCTCGAAGCCCGCGGCCTGTCGGCGGGCAACTGGATCCGCGACGTGGCGACGGTGGTGGGTGGCAAGGGGGGCGGCCGTCCCGACCTGGCCCAGGCGGGCGGCAAGCTCGTGGCCAAACTCCCCGAGGCCCTCGCCATGGCCCGGGAACAGATGCAGACGCTGCTGTCAGGCTGACGCCGCTGTTTGTACGCCCGGCGGGGCACTCACTTCGGAGCGCCAATGCCGTCCCGGACAATGGCACTCGCCGCGCTGAAGCGATACTTTTGACGGCGAGGGGCTGTCCGTGCCCGGGAGCCGGCGTTGCTGGCAAGCGCAGGCAGGATGCCGGAGCGCAGCCAGCATCGAGCGAGCGGAGGCCAGGATGGCCGCAGCGAGCGTCCAGGCGACGGGCATGGACAGCCCCTCGCTTGCACCCAAGACACCCCGCCGCGATGGCACCGGCAGCGCCGGGCGTGTTGCGTGCTCAGCCCAGCTTCGTGAGCGCGGCGAGGGCCGCGTCGTAGTTGGGCTCCTCCGCCACTTCCTTGACGACCTGGGCGTAGCGCACGACGCCGTCCTTGTCGAGCACGAACACGGCCCGGGCGAGGATCATGAGTTCCTCGATCAGCACGCCCCACGCCTTCCCGAAGTCGCGGTTCATGTAGTCGCTACCCACCTTGAGGGCCGTGATGCCCTCGGCGCCGCAGAACCGGTTCATCGCGAACGGGAGGTCCAGGCTGACGGTCAACGCGTTGACCTTGTCGCCCATTGCGGCGAGCCGCTGGTTGAAGGTCTTCGTCTGCACCTGGCAGACGGGCGTGTCGAGCGAGGGCACGACGCTGATGATCGACGGCTTGCCGAGCAGGTCGGCCTTGCGGACATGATGCATCCCGTCCTTGTAGAACATGAGGTCGAAGTCTGGCGCAGCTGCCCCGACCTTCACTTCCTCACCGGCGAGGGTAAGAGGGTTGCCCTTGAACGTGACTGCACCGTGCCGAGCCATCTCGCTGTCTCCTTCGGGGTGGGATGAAATCCCGGAATCGAATCTGTGTTGGGGGCAGTATGGACGACCGGGCGGCCGCGGCAAGCCCGCGGGGCCGGCGGGGCGGTGACAGCATGCCCGGCGCCGGGGCCGGAGGGTGCGGCCGGGGGCCGGCTCGCCGCCACACGCGGGAATCCGCGGCGGCGCCGGTGGGGCGGTGGTCCGGACAAAATCCGGCTTGATCGGCGGGGGGGCCGGGGTCGTACGATGCTGCGGCGGGGGAAAACGTCGGCTCGCGACCCGTGAGATGGATTTCACGGTCCCCGCAGACACGAGGAGCAGTGTGATGACGATGCACATCGATGCGCCGCGGGCGCAGGTCGAGCGGGGAGAGCGCGAGCCTTCCATCGAGGTGGAGCGGGGGCCCGATTGGCTGTTCGTGAGGGTCGCGGGCGGGGCCGTCGCGGGGCAGGGCGAGCTCACGAGATCCGTCTGGGAGACGATCCGCGAGCACGGCGCGTCGCGGGTGGTCCTGGAACTCGACCATGTCGACACGATCGACGAGGCGCTGGGCGGCGCGATCGGCGAGATCGGCACGCGGGTTCGCGACGCCGGCGGGCTGATCCGCATCTGCGGCTTGAGCGAACCGAAGCTCTCGCGGCTGCGGAGTGTGGTCGCGGCGGCGAGCGTGCCCCACTTCGAGACCCGCTCCGACGCCGTCGGCTGCCGCGGGGCCGGCTCATGAAGGCGCTCGGTCGCCTGGCGCAGCTCGCGGGCCTCAGCCTGCCGGCGTTGGCCGTCGTGCTCGAGCTCAACGGCAGCATCACCTCCGGGCCGATGCTCGTGATGCTCGTGTTCGCCGCCTGCTGCTTCTGGCTGGGCAGGATCCTCGAAGCGTACGCCGGGCCCTGATCCACAGGTTCGCGTCCAACCCCCTCGTCCCACGCCCCTCCACGCCCCACGCCATGCTGCCTCCGCTCGTGTTCACGCCGCTCTACCGCCGCTACATCTGGGGCGGCCGTCGATTCGCCGCCGCCTTCGGCCGCCCGCTGCCCGCGGGCGACGACTACGCCGAGTCGTGGGAACTCGTCGACCGGGGTGACGACCAGAGCATGGTGCGGTTCGGGCCGCTGGCCGGTCGATCGCTCGGCGCGATCGTGCGCGGGCACGGCGTCGAACTCCTGGGCCGGTCGCCACCGCCGGCGTTCCCGCTGCTGTTCAAGTTTCTCGACGCGAACCGGGTGCTGTCGGTGCAGGTGCATCCCGACGACGCCCGGGCCGCCCGGCTCGACCCGCCCGACCGCGGCAAGACCGAAGCCTGGTACGTGGTGGCGGCCGAGCCGGGGAGCCGCATCTACGCCGGCCTCCGTGAGGGCGTCGATCAGGCGGCGCTCGCAGCCGCGATCCGGGCCGGCACCTGCGAGTCGCTGCTGCACTCGTTCGCGCCCGTCGCCGGCGACTGCGTCTTCATTCCGGCGGGCACGGTCCACGCGATCGGGGCTGGGCTCCTCGTGGCGGAGATCCAGCAGTCGAGCGACGTGACCTACCGGCTCTTCGACTGGAACCGGACCGGGCCCGACGGCAGGCCGCGGCCGCTGCACGTGGAGGCCGGTGTCGAGGCCGTCACGCGGCTCGGGCCGGTCGATCCGGTGCGGCCGGAGGTGTCGGCCGACCCCGCCGTCCGCCGGCTGGTGGGCTGCGAGTATTTCACGCTCGATGAGGTGCGGCCCGCGGCGGACTGGCACTGCGGCGGCGACGACCGCTGCCACTTCCTCGCCGTGCTCGAGGGCGAGGCACGCCTGCCCGCGCGGTGGGGGCTCCCGGCGATGGCTGCCGGCGACTGCGTGCTCCTGCCCGCCACGGCCGGCGCGCAG
>JBILOA010000189.1:0-4729 GCA_044374735.1 Pirellulales bacterium
ACCGCCGCGGCCTGCTGGAGACGGTCGTGCCGGCCTGCTTCGGCGCCGCGCTGGCGGGGCCGGCCCCCGAGGAAGCCGTCCTGTTTCGCTCGCCCCTCGTCACGGCCGACTCCTGGGAGGGGCTCGCCGCCCGGCGGGCCGAGGCGCGCAGTCGCGGCGTCGAAGGCCTGATGCTCAAGCGGCGTTCGAGCCCCTATGGCGCCGGCCGCACCCGCGGCGAGTGGTGGAAGTGGAAGATCGAACCGCTCGAGATCGACGCGGTCCTGCTCTACGCGCAGGCGGGGCACGGCCGCCGCGCCGGCCTTCACAGCGACTACACGCTCGGCGTCTGGGACGGAGACCGGCTGGTCACGATCGCCAAGGCCTATTCTGGCCTGGCCGACGCCGAGATCGTGGAGATCGACCGGATCGTGCGGGCCACCACGATCGAGCGACACGGCCCGGTGCGGATCTGCGCGCCCACGCTCGTGATGCAGCTGGCCTTCGAGGGCGTGGCCGACTCCACGCGGCACAAGTCGGGGGTGGCCGTCCGCTTCCCGCGGATCGTCCGCTGGCGGCGGGACAAGACCCCCGCCGAGGCCGGCACGCTGGCCGACCTGCGCCGCATGCTTGCCCAGTTTTCGTGACCGGACGCGGCGCGCACGAGGGCCTTTTGCCGCTTGCCCAGTTTGCCCGGCCGCCTGTCCCGGTCGAAACGATCGTCATGCAGCCTGCGGGACGTGCCGAAAAGAAGGGTGCGCGGAGGCGTGCCTCCGGCAACGGTTGCACCGGCACGAAGGGGGTGGGGGATGATCAAGGCGTGGCGCAGGACCAGGGTGACCTTCCTGGCGGCGGTCGTCGCGGCTCTGGGCAGCGATGGAACGCGAAACGTCGTCGCAGCCGACCTCGTGGCCGAGGTCGTCGGCGCCGAGGAGCCGACCAGCATCGAAATCGCGCCCGATCCGGTCGCGGACCCGGTGGGCGCAGAACCGGCGGTCGCGGATCAAGCGTTCGATGAGCCGGCGGCCGAGGACATCGCCGTCGCCGAGGACATCGCCGTCGCCGAGGACATCGCCGTCGCCGAGGACATCGCCGTCGCCGAGGACATCGCCGTCGCCGAGGCCGTCAACGCCGAGGAGCCGACCCCGGCGGAGCCCACGACCGCCGCCATCCCGCCCGAACCGATCGAGGCCGGGTCGATCGTGATGGAAAGCGTGCCCGACGCGGCCAGCGTCGGCACCATCATCGAGGAGGAGATCGTCGAGTTCGCCCCGCACGAGGCGGTCGGCTCCTGCTCCAGCTGCACCGCGGGGGGCTGCACGGGCGGCTGCGAGCGGCCGCACACCGGCATCGGCGAGACCTACTGGATCGTCGACAGCGTGTTTCTCCAGCGCGACAACCAGTCGACCGATCAGATCCTGGCCGCCATCGGGCCGAACGCCATCATCACCACCGGCGAACCCCAGTTCGCGGTGCAGCCGGGCCTGCGGCTGTTCCGCGGGCAGGTCGACGACTGCGGCCGCGGCTGGGAACTGGGCTACCTTGGCGTCTGGAACATGTTCGCCGATCTCGAAGAGGGCGGCCGCATCGACATCAACGGCGGTGATCCACTCTCGTTCCTCGTCGACGGCTTCGACGGCCGGTCGCTCGCCCGCGCCACCTACTCCTCGACGCTCAACACGGCCGAGGCCAACTTCCTCTGGCGCCGCTGCCATCGCGGCTTCTCCCGCCACTCCGCCTATCCCTGGGAGCGGTGCGGCAACTACCGACGCGGCACCGTCGATTGGCTGGCCGGCTTCCGCTGGGCCGGGCTCGACGAGGCGGCGTCTCTCCAGCTCTCCGGCGGTCGTTTCCCCGGTCCGAGCAGCTACAACGTCCGCAGTTCGACGAACTTCTTCGGCGCCCAGATCGGCGGCCGGGGACGGATGGAGTGGGACCGCTGGGCCGTCGACGGCTGGGCGAAGGCGGCGCTCGCCGGCTCGGCCATGTCGCAGTCGGCCGACCCGATCGTGGCGGTGAACGTCCCCGAACCGCCGATCCGCTCCGGCCGCGGGGCCACCGAGGGGGGCGTGGGCTTCATCGGCGACCTGAACGTGAACCTGTCCTACCGGCTGAGCGACACCTGGCGGCTGCGCACCGGCTACAACTTTCTCTGGCTCACCGGCGTCGCCCTGGCGCCCAACCAGTTCGACTTCGGCGGCACCAACACCGCCGGCACCGGCCTCAACGGCGGCGCGGGCGTGTTCCTGCACGGGGCCAACCTCGGCCTCGAGGCGGCCTGGTGAACCCGGCTCACGTCGTCGACAGCAGTTCGACGTCGAACACGAGCGTGGAGTTGGCGGGGATGCCGGGGCGGGCCGTCGCGCCGTAGGCGAGGTTGGCCGGGATGATCAGCTGCCGTTTCCCGCCCACCGCCATGCTCGCCAGGCCCTCGGTCCAGCCCGCGATCACCTGATCGAGGCGGAACGAGCTGTTGTTGTTGCTGTCGAACCGGGTGCCGTTCAGCAGCCGGCCGTCGTAGTTGACCCGTACGGTGGCCGACGACGACGAGGGCCGATCGCCGGTGCCGACGACGACGTCCCGATACTTGAGGCCCGAGGGGGTCGTCACGGTCGTACCGGGCGTCACGGTCGGCAAACCGGCCGCGAACAGATCGGTGTTGGCCGAACTGCCGAGCGGGTTGCTGAGCACGCCCGCGAACGAGAGCGTCCGCAGGCCTTCGCCCCGGCGGGTCACGAACAGCGAGTCGGCGATCCCGTCGTTGTCGCCGTCACGGCCCGAGGCCTCGACGGGTGACGGCGAGCGACCGAGCGAGGCGAACGCGTTGAGGCTGTACAGCTTCGGATTGGGGGCCTGCGCAATCGTCCCGTCGTAGACCTCGACCTTTCCGCCGCCCCGCTGGCCGGCTCCCACGATGATGTCGGGGGTGATGTCGCCATCGACGCGGGCGACGTTCACCCAGACGCCGCCAAGGGCGTTGTTGTCGAAGGGCCTGATCGTGTCGACGACCCGCGGGGTGGAACTGGAGAGGTCGTAGACGCGGACAGTGGCCCGGGTCGCCGCCCCGCTGCCCAAGACCAGCTCGAAGCGGCCGTCGGGCACGGTCGCGGCCGTGGCGACGCCGTTGGTGAACGAGCCGAAATCGGCCGCCGCCACCGTCGCACCACCCTCGAAGCCCGCCGGGAAGGCACGGACGATGCGGTACGGCGTGGCGCCGATCGGATCGGCCGCCGCCAGCGAGCGGAAGATGCGAACCTCGCCGTCGCCCCGCGCCTTGGCGGCGATCAGGTCGCCACGCCCGTCGCCGTCGACGTCGCCCACGGCGAGGTGCACCCCGCCCCGCCAGCCTGCGCCGAAGGGCTGCGTGCGATACTGCACGAGCTCCGAGCCACTCGTGGTGAAGACGCGAATCTCACCGAGCCGCCCGGCGCCTGAGGCGGCGGCGATCTCGTTCGTGCCGTCGCCGTCGAGATCGCCGATCACGGCCTGCACGCCGCCGCGGAAACCAGACTCGAAGGCCTCGAACTCCGTGATCTGAGCCAGGGTCTCGGCATTGAGGACCCGGATCCGGGCGCTGCTGCCAGGGCTGCCGGCCTCGGTGATCGCCACCACCCGGGGGGCCGTCACCGACGTGACGGAAACCATGTCGCCGCCGGGCGGCACGTCCACGTCCATGTCGACGGCCAGCGGAAGCTTTTGCTCCAGCGCCTCGAGCCCCATGCGATTCGCGTCGAGCCGCTCCAACCAGCCAGAGCGACGGACGAGCCGCCGACGGGCACGAACACGCCGGGCGCGGGCAGAGGACCAAATCATGGCAGCGGCTCCTGGGGGTGACTCCAGTACGTACAAGCCTAGGTCAGGGTTCCCGGAGGGTCCATTTTTTCTCACGGCGGACGTTTTTCGCCGGCCTCGCGGCTCGGAATCCTCCTCCGCCGCCGGCCCTGGCGGCTACGCTGTCGTCATGGCGACGAAATCTCGGAGGTCCGGCCGGCGGCCGCCAGGGGCGCCCCCCGGCCTGGACCCTGCGGTCGACCGATTCAGGGGCTGGTTCGCCAGCCGCGGCTGGGCGACCTTCGACTTCCAGGAGGAGGTCTGGCGGGCGATGCAGGCCGGCACGAGCGGCCTGCTCCACGCCCCGACCGGTACCGGCAAGACCCTGGCGGCCTGGCTCGGCGCGGTGGCCCGGCTGGCCGTCCCGGCTGCCACCACCGCCCCGATGCCCGCGGCCGGTGGGCTGCGGCTGGTCTGGATCACGCCGCTCCGGGCCCTCGCCGCCGACACGGCCGCCGCCCTGGAGGAGCCGCTCGGGCCCCTCCGCCCCCTGACCACCGGACTCTCCGTCGGCATCCGCACCGGCGACACGTCGCAGGCCGACCGCCGCCGGCTCCGCGACAACTGGCCCACGGCGCTCGTCACCACCCCCGAAACGCTCTCCATCCTGCTCTCGCTGGAAACGGCCCACGAGATCTTCGCCTCGCTCGACACCGTGATCGTCGACGAATGGCACGAGCTCCTCTCGACGAAACGGGGCGTGCAGACGGAGCTGGCGCTCGCCCGCCTGCGGGCCCTGCGGCCCGCGGTCGTCACCTGGGGCCTCTCGGCCACGCTCGCCAACCTCGCCGAGGCGACCACCGCCCTCGTGGGCCCGGCCGCGGCCGGCAAGGCCCGGGTCGTCTCGGCGGCGATCCCGCGAACACTCGCCATCGAGACCCTGATCCCCGAGCCCATGGAACGCTTCCCCTGGGCCGGC
>JBILOA010000191.1:0-4726 GCA_044374735.1 Pirellulales bacterium
AGGCGGCGTTGAGACGCGGGCCGGGCTGGCCCGACGTGGCGGTCGCAGCGGACATGGCGGGTAGCCTACCAAAGCGGGGGGACAACCTTGGTCCCGGGGAGGGGCTATGCCGCACCATGCCGTGCGACAGGCTTGACGTGAGAGTGTACGGACGTATACTTTGTGCCGATGGAAGGAAAACCAGCTACGCTCAAGGCATGCCAATGACCAAGCTTCAGGAAATCATCGATGCGGCGCGGACGCTCAGCCCGACCGACCGGCTGCGGCTTGTTGACGCGGTGTGGGATGACGAGCACCCCGAGAACTGGCCCGCCCTCACCCCCGAATGGCTCGCTGAAGTTCAGCGGCGCTCGGCGGAGTATGACGCGGGTCGCATGAAGGCCTTCCCATGGGAGGATGTTCAGGCCCGTGTCCGGCGAAAGGCCGGACTCGATGGCTAAACTCATCGTCGGTGAGGCGGCCGAGGCCGAATACGCCGCAGCTGTTGATTGGTATGCAGCACGAAGCCTCGCTGCAGCCGACGGCTTCACAGAGGCGGTTGCGGCGGCTTTCCGGAGAATCCTTGACCGGCCCGAGTGGGGCGCAGCATGTGATGACGCCCACAGGCTCGTGATCGTGCGCGGTTACCCCTACCAAATCATCTACCGCATGGCGGCCGACAACTCGACTGTCGTCATCGCTGTCGCTCATTGCAGTCGCAGCCCCGACTACTGGGTGCAACGATAAAGCTCGCGTCATTCGCCGACACGAAACGGAACGCCCGCTCGCCCGACCCAATCCGATCGTCGAGGTGCGGGTCGCGCTTCCCAACGGCGACGAGTGCAAGGCGGTCTGGAGCCTGTTGCGGCGTGAGCAGGTGGCAAAACTGGTGACAGCCCACGTGATGGGTGAAGAGGGTTTTCCTGACGAGGGTTGAGCAATGCGTATTCCAGGACAACGCGTGAAGCGAACACGGCTCGTTCAAACCGATCGCTTGATCGTGGCGGTCGAGATCGAAATGGTGATTCCGGAATCCGACCAGAGCGAACCGTGCCTGGAGTCGGAGACGGTGGAACTGCTCCGGCAAGTACACGATCACGCGGTCGAGGGCGACATCGCCTGGCTCAAGACCAAGGGCAAGGTCTACCAGCTCGTCGATGCCGCTTGAGGCAGGGGGAGTGGAAATGCCAGCCAACTCAGATAGGCCCGCGACCGTACGGCTCTACGACGTAGGACGAACCCGCGGACGTGATGGGTTGACCATCCTCCACGCCAGCCGCCGTGCCCGCGTGCATGGGCCAAGAGGCCGTTCCAGCGAGGCCCAATCTCGCTGCCGCGGCTTCAGATCCGCGGGCGGTTGATCGCCCGCAGGCCCGCGATCAGGACGATCGCGCCGACGGTCGCCGTGATCAGGCTACCGAGCAGGCCGGTCGCCGAAAGCCCGAGCAGGCCAAACAAGAAGCCGCCGAGGATCGAGCCGATCACGCCCATCAGCAGATCGCCGACGAGCCCCGAGCCGCCCCCCTTCATGATCTGGCTCGCCAGCCACCCGGCGGCCAAGCCGATCAGGAGAAACCAGAGAAAATCCATGATTCGCGCCTGATCGTTATCCAGGAAGTTCGCTGGAGGAGCGACGCCGACTCGTCGGCCACCGCCTTGAAATACCCTCGACAGGGATCGAACCTGTAACCTTCAGCTCCGGAGGCTGACGCTCTATCCAATTGAGCTACGAGGGCACGCCACAAACGGCGATTTTTCGGGGCCGAATCGCCACCGAAGCCGCTAGTCTACCAGCCCGCTGAAGCCGGCAACAGGAGGTCCGCCAAGCCGGCTTTCTCGCCGGGCCGGCTCGCCTGAAGCCCAACGTCCCGAGATGCGTCAGGCCGACCGCCGCAGCGAGGAATCCCGGCCGTCGCCCGCCGGCGACACGCTCCCGGCCACGGCCACACCACGCCGCTTCGGCCGACCCGCCACCACGTGACCAGCGTCGATCCGCACGATCTGACCGTCGGCATTGTCGGCCGCCCGCCGCCGCGCTCCCGCCTGCGCCTGCAGGGCGTTGAGCTCGCGCGCCCGCCCCAGGCACGATCCAAACTGCAGCAGGCAGGCCAGCCGCCCGGCCAGCATCGCCAGCGTGCCCAGCGGCGCGGCCGCCACCGCATGGCGAATCACTTCGCCCACGTGGGCCACGAGCGCCGCAAGCGGTTGCTCGCCCGCCAGACTCCGCCAGAACAGCCGCTCCGCGTGCAGCCCCTCGTTGAACCATGATCCGCGCTGGGGCGAAGGCCCCGCCACCACCTGGCAGGCCGGCTCGACCACGACCGTGTCGCCCATGCAGGCCACCGCCGCGGCCATGTCGGCCGCCGCCAGCCGGTCGCCGCAGGCCTTCGAGAAGCCGCTCGCCGGCAGGGCGTCGGTCCGCCAGAAGCCGGCCTCGATCCCCGGCGCCGCCGGCGTGGCCACCGAAGCCGCCGTGAAAGTCGCTACGCGCTGGTCGCGCCGGGCCGGCACGTTCACCACGCTCCGCCCGCCGCTCGTGCGCCGCACGCCCGCCGCCACCACGCGGTCGCGGTCGCCGGCGCTCACGGTCAGCGGTACCACCGCCATCACGTCCGGATCGGCGAACCGCGCCAGCGCGGCATCGGCCCAGCCGTCGGTGGCCCGCCAGCCAGACCGCAGCACGTGCGCGATCTCGCCGAAACTCGAGGCCATTCCCACGTTGACGCAGTCGACCACCGTCGCGGCCGCCGGCGCCTGCACGAACCGCACCTCGTCGCCGATGCTCCACGGGTCGGTGTAGGGAACCGCCAGGACCACGATGATCTCGCAGTCGGCCGGGCGATTCTCGAGCACGCTGACGAGGGTGTCCTCGAGCGAGGCCGAGTCGAAGGCCGGAATCACGATCGACAGCCGCGGCCCGTGGCCGCTTTTCGACGCCATGATGGTTCGTCTCCCCCCGCCACGCCCGCGCCGGCCCAGCGGCGCAGACGATCCCCTCGGTTCGCTTCTCGAATGTCGCGGTCGTCGCGTGGGCCGTTCGGCCCGTGTCAGGCCGCGGCCCGCGACGGCATCAGCTCGGTGAAGAGGTTCACCGTGTGGAGCATCTCGCCGTCGGCGTCGTAAAACTGCAGCACGCCCACGTCGATCAGCCACATCGCGAACATTTCGGCCACGCGATAGCACCGCGCCACGCACCGGCCACGATCAATCCGGATGTTCTCCTGCACGTCGGCGACATCGTCGACGCCGGCACCCAGCTTGAGAAAGTGGCTCGAGACCAGCTCGCGGACGTCCGCGGCGTTCATGTGCAGGCGCATGGATGGCAACCTCCTGTTGCGGGCTCTGTGAATCGACCTCTTGTCGATCGGGCCGGAAACCTACCGGGGAAGGCCCCTGGAAGAAAGGCTGGTTTGAAGTCCCGTGCCTTTGCTTCGTTCGGTTGCCGAACCCGCCGCTCCTTGATTGCATCGACAGGCTGCCGGCCCAGCGATGACATCGCAATCGGGCCGCTGCCCATCCCGCAGTGCCGGCAAGGTTTCCCCAAACTGCCAGCCCGCCGCAGACCATGGTGACGGGCGATTTTTGCCGGTCATGCCATGGCCGGCTTTCCGCGCAGACAGGTCACCCCGTGCGCTCGGTCCACGCCACGCTGTCGTAGCGGTCGCGCACCAGGCCGGCCACCTGCTCGGCGGGCCAGTCGGAGAGGAGCTCGCGGGCCGCGAACGCCCGCCGCACCGCCGCGTCGAGGGCCGCCCGGCCGAGCGCGAGGTTCGCCACGAACGCCGCGTGGGCGCGGCCGGCCCGGTAGTCGGGCTCGCGGGGCGGATGACGGAGCAGCCGCGAAATCAGCTCGAGGTCGAAGTCGTCGAGCAGCGTGCCGTGATAGAGGACCGCGCCGCGGCGCACCCGCAGCGCATTGCCCGAGACTTTCCGTTCGCCGTCGGCATCGCGAACGGCCAGATCGCTCGACCCGCGGCGCACCACCGCTCGGCCCGCCGCCACGAGCGCCGCCGCCAGCGGATCGAGCATCGCCGCATGGAGCCGGGCGATCGGCGGCGGCGTTTCCGCCGGCAGCGGAGCCACCACCGACCACATCACGCAGCCCGGCCCGAGCACCACCGTCAGGCCGCCGCTGGGCCGGCGCACGATCCTCGCCCCGGCCCGGCGACAGGCCTCGCGGTCCACTTCCTCGTCGATCCGGCTCGACGAGCCGACCACGACCGTCGGCTCCGTCGCCATCCAGGTGCGGACCACCGGCGCCGTCAGCCGCCCCGCATGCGTCTCCTCCAGCAGGGCATCGTCGAGGGCGAGCTGCTCTTCCACACGCGGCAGATCCGACTCGAGCCAGCGGGCCGCGATCGGTGGCTCCGCGCCCGCGGGCCAGGGCAGGGGCGGGGTGGGCGGCGGAGAGTCGACGAATTGACGCACCGGCCCCGACTCCTAGACTTGCTGCAGTGACGGCCAGGGGCCGGCATTCCCACCACCGGTGCCCTCGATGGCCGATTCACCCCGCCGCGCGATCTCGCCCGACGATGCCCTGCCTCCCGTCGAGCCTCCCAGCGCGGGCTTTCTGGTGCAACTGTTTCTGGTGCCGGCGATCATCGTCGGCATCATCGTCTGCGTCTGGGTCGCCTTCCACTGGCTGGCCCAACTCGGCAACGACCCCCAGGCCGCGGTGCGGTCGCTGCGCCGCAACACCGAAGGCCGCTGGCAGTCCGCGCTCAACCTCGCCAACGATCTCCGCGGG
>JBILOA010000193.1:0-4709 GCA_044374735.1 Pirellulales bacterium
GTCTTCAACGAGATCCCCGCGGGCGTCTCCGGGCAGGTCGTGGCGATCCTCGTCGAGAACGGTGCCCCCGTCGAGTTCGGCCAGCCGCTCATCAAGGTCGAGCCCGACGCCTGAGCCTCGCCCGGCTCGCACCCCCGGCCCGGCTCGCGTTTCCGGGCGCGGTGCGGAGGCCAGGCCCCAGACCGGAATCACGACCGGAATCCCCCAGGCAGTTCCCCCATGTTCAAGCGGATCCTGATAGCCAACCGTGGCGAGATCGCCCTCCGGGTGATCCGTGCCTGCCGCGAACTCGGTGTCGAGACCGTCGCGATCTACAGCGAGGCCGACCGTGACGCACCCTACCTCGAGCTCGCCGACGAGGCGATCTGCGTCGGCCCGGCCAAGGCGGCCGACAGCTACCTGCGGATCGACCGCGTGATCAGCGCCGCCGAGATCGGCAACGTGCAGGCGATCCACCCCGGCTACGGATTCCTGTCGGAGAACTCGCACTTCGCCGAGGTCTGCCGCTCCTGCGACATCGGCTTCATCGGCCCGGCACCGGAGGCGATGCAGCGGCTGGGCGACAAGAACTCCGCCCGCGCGCTGGCCCGCGAGGCCGGCGTGCCGACCGTGCCCGGTAGCCAGGGGCTGCTCACGAACGAGCAGGAGGCGGTCAAGATCGCCCGGGAGATCGGCTTCCCGGTGCTGCTGAAGGCCACGGCCGGCGGCGGTGGTAAGGGCATGCGGGTGGCGGCCAACGACCTGTCGCTGGCGACCGCCTGGCAGCAGGCCTCGGCCGAGGCTCAGGCCGCCTTCGGCAATCCCGGCATCTACATCGAGAAATACATCGAGCGGCCCCGGCACGTGGAGATCCAGATCCTCGCCGACACCCACGGCCAGGTGTTCCATCTCTGGGAGCGCGACTGCTCGACCCAGCGGCGGCACCAGAAGCTGATCGAGGAGAGCCCCTCGCCGCGGCTGCCACAGGCCACGCGGCAGGCGATGGCCGATGCGGCGGTGCGGCTGGCCAAGACCGCCGGCTACTACTCGGCCGGCACGGTCGAGTTCATCGTCGACCAGGAAGACAACTTCTACTTCATCGAGGTCAACGCCCGGATCCAGGTCGAGCATCCGGTGAGCGAGATGGTGACCGGGATCGACCTCGTGAAGGCCCAGATCCGCGTGGCCGCCGGCGAGAAGCTCGCCCTCAAGCAGGCCGACATCGTGCCCCGCGGCCACGCCATCGAGTGCCGGATCAACGCCGAGGATCCCGCCCACAACTTCCGGCCGAATCCGGGCCGGATCGAGCGCATCATCGCCCCGGGCGGATTCGGCGTCCGCTGGGATTCCCACGCCACCACCGGCTACGTGGTGCCACCTCACTACGACTCCCTCGTGGGCAAGCTGATCGTGCACCAGCCGACCCGAAAGGACGCGATCGACACGATGACCCGCGCCCTCCGGGAACTCCGCGTCGCCGGGATCGCCACGACCGTCCCGCTTCACCTCGAACTGCTCGCCAACACCGCCTTCCACGAAGCCCAGGTCGACACCACCTTCGTCGAGCGCATGCTCGCCGGCTGAACCCTCGGCAGCCGAACCCCGGAGCCCCCCATGACCGACTCCATCTCCCGCCCGCCGCAGGCCGCCCACCACTTCCGTCGCGTCGCGATCTTGTTCGCCGGCGGACCGGCCCCGGGGGCCAACGCGGTGATCTCGACGGCGGCCACCTCGTTCATGCGGCAGGGCACCGAGGTGATCGGGATGAAACACGGCTACTCGTCGCTCACCGACTTCTCGCCGGCCCAGCCGCTGGTGGCCGGCCGCGACTACCTCAAGATCACGCCCGAGTTCTTGAAGCGGACGCGGAGCAGCCAGGGGATCATGCTCGGCACCGCCCGCGCCAATCCCGGCAAGCACGTCTCGTCACCCGCCCACCTCGACGACCCCGAGCGGTCGCGGCAGTTGGCCAACGTCTACGCCGGCCTGCGGAGCCTGGGCGTGGAGGCCCTGATCTCGATCGGCGGCGACGACACGCTGAAGACGGCCAACAAGTTCAAGATGTACCAGGACCGGCTGCCCGCCGACGCCCTGCGGATACCGGTCGTGCACCTGCCCAAGACGATCGACAACGACTACATGGGCATCGACTTCACCTTCGGCTACTTCACGGCGGTGGACACGCTCGGCGGCGAGATCCGGAACCTGCTGTATGACGCGGAGGCGAGCCGCGGCTACTTCCTCTGTGAGACGATGGGCCGCAGCGCCGGCTGGCTCTCCTACGGGGCGGCGATCGCCGGCGAGGCGAGCCTCGTGATGAGTGTCGAAGACATCCACGGCAAGTACCGCGGCGAGGAGACGGTCACCAGCCCCGACGGCACAACCCGGATCAAGCCGGTCATGAACGTGGAGCTCGTGGTGGACCGGATCGTGAAGACGATGCGGGTCCGCGAGGAGCAGGAGGGCAAGCAGTACGGCGTGATCGTGCTGGCCGAGGGGCTGGCCGAGTATCTGCCGGCCTCCGCCCTGGCGGGCATTCCCCGCGACGACCACGGCCACATCTCGATCTCGCACGTCCAGCTCGGGAAGATGTTCGCCAAGCTCGTGGCCGACGAGTTCAAGAAGCAAACGGGCCGCAGCCGCAAGGTGGTGGGCCTGCAGCTCGGCTACGAGTCGCGGTGCGCGAAGCCCCACGCCTTCGACGTGATGCTCGGGAGCCAGCTGGGCGTGGGGGCCTATCGGGCGCTCGCCGAGCGGGGCCTGAACGGCGTGATGGTGAGCGTGTCAGGGCAGCTCGACCTGAACTACGTGCCCTTCGAGGAGCTCGTGAACCCGGAGACGCTCGTCACGGTCGTCCGCTACGTCGAACGGGGCAGCGACTTCCACCGCCTGGCCCGGTTCCTCGAGACCTACGTCAACGAGTGACACGCCCGGCGGGCCGGGTTCAGCCCGCCCGGGCGTCGGTGTTCAGCGGTTCCACCGTCGCCACGTGGAACATCGGGCAGATCCGGAACTCGGCCGGCAACCCGTCGTCGGCGATGTCGGTGCCCACGAGGACGTCGTTCTTCGTCACCCAAGCCATCTCGGGATGACGAACCTCGTAAGCCTCGCCGCTCGACATCACGAGCCGAAACGGCCTGAACGGCTGCTGCCGAAGCAGTTCGCGAAACATGCCGGTCGTCATCGGTTTGCCTCCGAGCCTGAGATCAAGAAAAGTATACGCTCGTACACCCGCTTGTCAATGCCCCACTGCGGCTGTCTGCAGCACTCTGCTCGGGGTTGCCCGTGCCAATCGAGCGGCGTAGGAAACCGAGCGCAGCAAGGATTGCGCAGCGAGGTTTCCTCCGAGCGACCGGAGGGCAGGATGCCCGAAGGGAGCGTCCGGCGAGATGGCACGGGCAACCCCGAGCCTCGCAGGAGGTTGCCTCACGAGAGCAACAGGGCGGCCGGCGTCACGCCTGCGTGAGCGTGCCCTTCGTGCTCGGGATGCCCGGCTGACGGGGATCGGGCTCGACCGCCATCCGCAGCGAGCGGGCCAGCCCCTTGAAGACAGCCTCGGCGATGTGGTGGCCGTTGCGGCCGTGGTGGAGCACGGCGTGCACGTTCGCCCCCGCGGTGGCAGCGACGCTCTCCCAGAACACCTCGACGAGCTGGGCATCGAAGGTTCCGATCGTGGGCACGGGAAAATCCACCGCCAGGACGCAGGCCGCCCGGCCGCCGAGGTCGACGGCGGTGGTCGCGAGCGCCTCGTCCATCGGCAGCACGCAGTGGCCGTAGCGGCGAATGCCCCGGCGGTCACCGAGGGCCTCGGCCACCGCGAAGCCGAGCGCCCGGCCGACGTCCTCCACCGTGTGGTGGCCGTCCACGTGCGTGTCGCCCGTGCAGGCGATCGTCAGGTCTACGAGCGAGTGCCCCGCGAGGAGCGTGAGCATGTGGTCGAAGAAGCCGATGCCGGTGGCGATCTCGGCCCGGCCCGTGCCGTCGAGATCGAGCGAGAGCCGGATGTCGGTTTCCTTGGTCGTGCGGGTGACGGTGGCAGTGCGGGGCATGCGTGGGACGGGGTTCGTGGGAGCGGAGCTCAGAGGGTGTTCATCACGGCCAGGAAGGCGTCGATCTCGTCGTCGGTGCCGACCGTGATCCGCAGGCCGTCGCCCCAGCCGGGGTACTGCATGAACCGGATCAGGATCTGGCGGGCCTTGAGGGCCTCGTAGACCGGCTTGTGCGGCCGCTCGGGGTGGGTGCACCAGACGAAGTTGGCCTGGCTCTCGACGGCGTCGTAGCCGAGCGCCCGCATGGCGTCGGTGAGCCGGCGACGGGTGGCGAGGATCCGGGCCCGGTTGTCGGCCAGCCAGGCCCGGTCGTCGATCGCCGCGGTGGCCGCCGCGATCGAGAGGGCGTCGCAGTTGTAGGAGTCTTTCACCTTGCGGAGTTCGGCGATGACCTCGGGCCGGGCCACGGCGAACCCGAACCGCAGGCCCGCCAGGGCGTACGACTTCGAGAACGACCGGGTCACGATCACCCGCTCGCACTGCTTCACGAGTTCGAGGCAGTTGGAGTCGGCGAAGTCGCCGTAGGCCTCGTCCACGATCAGCGGGCAGGGCAGGCGGTCGGCAAGTTCACGGACGCGGCCCGGGGAGACGAGCGTGCCCGAGGGGCTGTTGGGGTTGGCGAGGAAGGCGAGCTTGAGGCCGGGCCGCGGGGCGGCGAAGGCGTCGGAGAGCGACCAGTCC
>JBILOA010000194.1:0-4688 GCA_044374735.1 Pirellulales bacterium
TCTGCGAGGCGCTCGTGCACCAGGCCGACCTGATGGCGACGCTGGCCGATGTTCTCGACGCGGAACTTCCCGCGGCTGCCGGCGAGGACAGCGTCAGCCTGCTGCCGCTGCTCGAGGGCGGCCGGGACCCGGTGCGACGACACGCCGTGAGCTGTTCGAGCCGGGGCGTGCCCTCGATCCGCGACGGCCACTGGAAGCTGATCCTCGGCAAGGGCTCGGGAGGCTGGTCGAAGGGCGACGAGGACGGGCCCGACGTGCAGCTCTACGACCTCGCCACCGACCTGGGCGAGCGGCGGAATCTCGCCACCGACCAGCCGGAGCGGGTGGCGGCGATGAAGGCCGCTTACGAGGCGCTCGTCGCGGCCGGCCGGAGCCGCCCCACCACCCCCCCGGACGAGTGACGGAAGCGGCGACCTGCGCACCAAACGCGTCGTATAGTTGGTAACGATGGCGGAAGCCTTGCGGGCGCGGCGGCCGGCCGACCCCCGCGACGGCTGGCATCCCGCCACGAGGAATTGCCAGCCCCATGCGTGTGCTCGAGGTGGCCAGCGAGGCCGTCCCCTTCGCCAAGACCGGTGGGTTGGCCGACGTGGCCGGCGCCCTGCCGGGGGCGCTCGCACGGCTCGGCTGCGACGTCACGCTCGTCCTGCCCGGCTATCGCGAGGCGCTTTCCAAGGGCCTGCCGATCGAGCCGACGGGCCTCGAGTTCGAGGTGCCGATCGGCACCCGCCGGCCGCTGGCCCGCATCCTCCGCTGCCAGGTGCCCGGCTCGCCGGTGACCGCCTTGCTCGTGGCCAACGACGAGTTCTTCGATCGCCAGGCGCTCTACGGCGGCGCTGAAGACTACCCCGACAACGCGCAGCGGTTCATCTTCTTCGCGCGGGCCGCGATCGAACTGGCCTGCCGGCAAACCACTCCCTTCGACATCATCCACTGCCACGACTGGCAGACGGGCCTGGTGCCGGCCTACCAGAAGATCCTCTACCGCTCCTCGCCGGCCGTCGCCGCCGCCCGGACGGTGATGACGATCCACAACATGGCCTACCAAGGACTGTTCTGGCACTGGGACATGCTGCTGACGGGCCTCGATTGGAAATACTTCAACTGGCAGCAGATGGAGTTCCATCAGCAGCTGAACCTGCTCAAGACCGGGCTCGTGTTCGCCGACGCGCTCACCACGGTGAGCCCCACCTACGCCCGCGAGATCCAGCAGGCGCCGGGCGGCCGGGGCCTCGAGGGACTGCTGGCCGGGCGGGCGGCGGCCCTCGCAGGCATCGTCAACGGGATCGACACCGCCGCCTGGAATCCCGGCACCGATCCGCACATCCCGCGGCCCTACGGCGAGGCCGACGTCGCCGAGGGCAAATACGCCGCGCGGGTGGCCTTGGCAGCCCGCCTGGGACACGCCGCCCCCGACGCCCGGCCGCTGGTGGCGTTCGTGGGTCGGCTCGCGGAGCAGAAGGGGGTCGATCTCGTGGTCGAGCTCATCGGCCGGATGGCGGGCACCGGCCGGGCCCACTTCGTCGTGCTGGGCACGGGTGACCCGGCCGCGGAGGAGTCGCTGCGCCGGGTGGCGGCCGCCTTCCCCGGCACGGTCGACGTCGTGATCGGGTTCGACGAGGGGCTCGCCCATCTCGTTCAGGCCGCCGCCGACATCGTCCTCGTGCCGAGCCGGTTCGAGCCCTGCGGCCTGACCCAGCTCTACGCCCAGCGGTATGGGGCGATTCCCGTCGTGCGCGCCACCGGTGGCCTGGTCGACACCGTCGTCGATGCCACGGCCGAGGCGATTCGCGACGGCCGGGCCACCGGCTTCAGCTTCGGACCCTGCGAGCCCGGCGCGCTGGTGCATGCCGTGGAGCGGGCCCTCGACCTGCACGCCGATCGCGATCGCTGGGCGGGCCTCGTCCGGCACGCGATGCGCCAGGACTGGTCGTGGGACACGAGCGCCAGGGAATACCTCCGGCTCTTCGAGCGGACGCTCGCCGCCCCACCGGCGGCCGTGGGCTGAGACCCGCCGCGGCCCGAACCGTCGGCCTGGTAAACGGGGCTGACCCTGCGGCCGGAAGGTGTGCGGGGTCGAGTCGGGGCGGCCCCTGCGACCGATACAGGTGGCATGCCAAACCGCACCGTCACAAGCCGCATCATCGTTCTGGGCACGAGCCTGGTCGCGGGCATCGTCGTGGCCGCGCTCGCCTCCGCCGGCGAGCCCCCCTGCGGCCGCTGCGGCGGCACCGCCGCCGGCACCACCTATCCCTGCCGTGACAAGGGCTGCGGACCGCGGTACTGCGGACCCGAACACTGGCGTGATCCCTGCGACGGCTGCGGTCGCTGGGTCGGCTGCCAAGGCACCCGCCAGGGACCCGACATGCTGGCCCCGTGGCAACTGCCCCCCGGCCGCGGCTTCACGAAGCCTTCCGACCTTGGCTACCAGCGGCCGATCGGCGTCTGCGGGGAGGGAGCGGCCTGCGAGGAGTGCGAGTCGTGCGGGCCAACGCCGCATCACGCCTGGGGCTGGCTGCGGCCCGCGACCTGGTTCTGAGCCGCCGCGCGGGCGGCGAGCGTCGCGGCGAAGGTGATCTCGTCGCCGTGCCTGCGGCAGGCCTCGAGCAGCATGTCCCACTGGCCTGACGAAGCGGCCAGTTCGACGAGCGACGGCAGCATGCCCGCCGCCTGCATGCCGCTCGGAGGCCCCCCGTCGCGCGGCCGATCGACCGCCGCCTGGAGCGCTTCGGCGTCACGGCCGACGCGGTGGAGCAGGAGCACCAGCGTGTCGGCCGGCAGCGTGCCCGCGTCGAGCGGATCGCCCGCGAGCGCGGCCCGGCGAAAGAACGCGGTCGCCTCGGCCACGTCGCGACCGAGCTGCGCGCCGAAGAAGAGCCGCGATGCCTCGCCGACCTGTTCGAACGGCGGCTCGCCCGGATAGGTCACGTCGTCCGGCAGCCGGCAGGCGTAGACGGCCAGTTCCCAGGCGCGGCGGAGCGTGGCCTCGTCGGTGCAGACCCGCGCGATCCGGAGCACCGATTGGAGGTGCGAGACGTCGACGTGCAGGCTCGGGTCACCGACGAGCCCACCGGCGGCTTCGAGCAGCGCCACCAGCGGCGTGTCGGACGCGGCGGCCGCCGCCGTGTCGAGGCCCCGCTGCGACAGGTCGAAGGCGAGGTTCCGCACGACCTCGGCGTGGAGGTGATCGACGAGCACCCGCGCGGCCGGAGCCTGCCGCACGGCCGGCAGTCGCGAGACGGCCTGCTCGTAGGCGGTCACGGCGTTGCAGGTGCCCTGGGTGCGGAGCACGAGGGCCAGCCCCAGCGCGGGGTCGACCGACTCCCAGAGCGCGACGCCGAGGATCTCCTGGGCGAACCGCTGGGTCTCCTCGTCGTCGGAGTCGTCGCCGGAGTCGCAGCCCGAGCCGGCGGCGTCGGCCGGAGGCATGACGCGGTCGGCGAGTTCCGCCAGCCGCCGCGCCACCTCGTCGGGAGCCGCAGCCGCCCGCAGATACATCCACGCCGCAGCCACCTGCCCCTCGGCGAGGAGCGGCCAGCCCACTTCCCGGCAGGCGGCCAGAGACCGTTCGTCGAGCCGCTCCCGCGCGGCTTCGGCGAGCGGGCCCACGTCGCCCGTCAGCGGCAGGCCAAGCCGCTGCCGCGCCTCCACCATCCGCAGGTCAAAGAGCGCGTGCCACCGGTGACGGGCGGCGAGCGATCCGGCCAGCGTCTCGAGCATCGCCTCGGGCCCGCGGCCGCGACAGGTTTCCGCCAGCGCGGCGAAGTCCGGGCCTGCCTCGGCGGGATTCGGGGACGCTCGCTCAGTCATCGGGTCAGCTCCTGTCGCACCGCCTCGTAGATGAGCACCGCCACCGTCGCCGACACGTTGAGACTGTCGGCGATGCCCCGCATGGGCAGGCGAACGGTCTGGAGTGCGATCGCGCCCGCCTCGGCCGCCGTCAGCCAGGCGGCCGACAGCCCGTCGGCCTCGCTGCCGACCACGATCGCGGTGTCGCCGGCCAGTTTCGCCTCGTGCCACAGGGAGCGGCCTTCCGGCGTGGCCGCCACGACCCGCCGCCCGCGCGAGCGACACCAGGCGATCGCCTCCGGCGCGGTGGCCGCGGCGAGCGGCACGCTGAACACCGTGCCCAGACTGGCGCGGATCACGGCCGGGTTCGCGGCGTCCGTCCCGCCATCGCACACGATCACGCCTGCCAGCCCGGCCGCGTCGGCCGTCCGCAGGATCGCGCCGAGGTTGCCGGGCTTCTCGACGCCTTCGGCCACCAGCACCGGCCGCCCCACGGGAAACGCGACGTCGGCCAGCGACTGCGATCCGAAGCGGACCACCGCGACGACGCCTTCATCACGGTCGCCGAAGGCCAGTTTCTCGAAGGCGCGGGGGCCGAGTGGCACGACCTCGGCGCCGCGGGCCGCGCAGGCTTCCAAACACGCGGCCCGTTCGGTTGCCCGCGCATCATCATCGCGCGGCTCGGCCGCCACGAACACCTCGACGAAGTCCACGCCCGCCGCCGCGGCCCGCGCAATCTCCCGCAGCCCGTCCACGAGCGTAAGCCCCGTCCGCCGGCGTTCACCGGCCGACCGCAACGCGGCAGCGTGTTTCACCCGCGGATTCGCCGGGCTCGTGATCGTCTCCATCATCCGCGACCTTTCCTTTTGACTACTATACTGAGCGTTGCGTGATGATTC
>JBILOA010000195.1:0-4685 GCA_044374735.1 Pirellulales bacterium
ATCGCCCTGCGCTGGATCGAGTTGAAGCGCAAAGGCTGAAGCGTCTGCGGGCTCTGGTCACGGCCCGCGACTGAACCCCAGCACCACGAACCCGTTCCGCCGAGAAACTGCGCGTCCTCCGTCGTCGTGACTCGGCCGCACGGCACGTCACTCGCCCACCAACTGCGCCTGCCACGGGGGATCGTAGCCAGCCGCCTCGACGGGCAGGCCCGCGCGCACGGCCGCCGCGACCAGTTCCGCCGGTGAGACGCGGCCCGGATCGATCACGACGACGACCGTGTCGGCATCGGTGGCCCGCACGTCGTCGCCAAGCCCGCCGAGCGCCATGGTCGCCGCCTCCGCCCGGCCCGGGCACCGGAGCTGATACCGCCAGCGGCGGCCCTCGGCGAAGGTCGCCGGATCGTTGCGGCCGGCGGCGACGAGCCTTCCTTCCCGGAGCACGGCCAGGTGCGTGAAGCAGTCGGGCACCCGCGCGTCGTCGATCGCGGCCAAGACGGTCCGGCCCATCAAGTGGGTGTCGCCCACGAGCCGCTCCACCGCGGCTCGGCCGACGGGATCGAGCCCGCCGAAGGGGTCGTCGAGGAGCAGCACCTGCGGGTCGTGCAGGAGCGCCCGCGCCACGAGCAGCCGCTTGGCGTGGCCGGCGTCGAGCGTGTCGATGTCGTCGCCGCCCCGGCCGGCGAGCGCGGCGAGCGCGAGCCCCTTCGCCACCGCCTGCTCGAGCTCCCTGCCCCGCCGCCCCGCGGCCACCGCGAAGAGTTCCAAAAACTCTCCCGCCCGCAGCCCTGGCCAGTCGGGCGACCGGTCGGGCACATATCCCGCCGCCCGCCGCACCGCCTCCGCCTCCCGCCGGACGGAATGGCCGTCGACGAGGATGTCGCCCGCATGGAGCGGCACGGCCGAGGCCACCGCCGCCAGCAGCAGGCTCTTGCCTGCGCCGCTCGGACCGATCACCGCCCATGCCTCCCCGGCCCGCACGTGCAGCGAGACCGTCTCCACCACGAGCTGCCCGGCCTGCTCAACGCTCGCACGGTCAAAGTGGATCATGCGTCAGCACTCCACATCGCAGCGCAAGGGCGCTCACCGGAGAAGACGGAGCTGGCCGGGGGTCGCGCGCAGCCGTCGGTGCATTTTGACTGCACGAGTTGACGCACCATGCCCATCGAGGATGCAACGTCAAAATCCGCCGGCGGCGAGCACGTGCCCCCGGCCAGCGGTGGGCACCACGATTCACGGGACATCGCCAGCCGCCGCGAGCCGGTCGGCCGTCATCTCGATCGACACCAGCAGCCCGCGGGCCTTGTTGAGCGTCTCCTCGAACTCGCTGGCCGGCACGCTGTCAGCCACGATCCCGGCCCCCGACTGCACGAAGGCCCGGCCGTCCTTGACCACGATCGTGCGCAGGGCGATGCAGGTGTCCATCGAGCCCGCGAAGTCGACGTAGCCCACGGCGCCGGCGTAGGGGCCGCGGCGCACGGGCTCGAGCTCGTCGATGATCTGCATGGCCCGGATCTTGGGCGCACCCGAGACGGTGCCGGCGGGGAGGCAGGCCCGGAGGGCGTCGAAGGCCGAGAGCTCGGGCCGCAGCCGGCCGGTCACGTTGCTCGTGAGGTGCATCACGTGGCTGTATCGCTCGATCGTCATCACGTCGGAGAGTTCGACGGAGCCGACCGCGGCCACGCGGCCCACGTCGTTGCGGCCCAGGTCGATCAGCATCACGTGCTCGGCCCGCTCCTTGGGGTCGGCGAGCAGGTCTTCCGCCAGGGCCCGGTCCTCCTCGGGGGTGGCCCCGCGGCGGCGGGTGCCGGCCAGGGGGCGAACGGTCACCGTGCCGTCCACGGCCCGCACCATGATCTCGGGCGAGCTGCCCACGAGCGTGCAGGCGGGCGACCGCAGATAGAACATGAAGGGGCTCGGATTCACCACCCGCAGGGTGCGGTAAATCTCGAGCGGCGGGCCCGCGAAGGGCACCTCCAGCCGGCGGCTGAGCACCACCTGAAAGATATCGCCGGCCCGGATGTATTCGATCGACTTCTCGACCGCCTCGAGGAAGGCCGCGCGGGTGAAGGCAGACCGAGCCGTTCCGTCGCTCAGGCAGCGGGGCTCGTGCCGCGGGCCGATGTCGGCCGGTGGCGGCCAGCCGCTCGGGGCGGCGAGCCGGGCGATGGTGTCGTCGATTCGGCGGCAGGCGGCGGCGTGGGCCCGCTCGACCCCGGCCGGGGTGGCGTCTTCGATCCGGGCGAGCACGACCACGTCGATCGTCTTGGTGGCGTTGTCGAACACCACGATCCGGTCGTAGAAGGCGAAGTCGAGGTCGGGCAGCCCGAGGTCGTCGGTCGGTTCGTGCGGGAGCCGCTCCACGTACCGGACCGCGTCGTAGGCCGCGTAGCCGACGGCCCCGCTCGTGAAGGGCGGCAGCTCGGCCAGCCTGGCCGGACGGAAGTCGGCGACCCGCCGTTCCAGCTCGCCGAGCGGGTCGTCGCTCTCGAAGGCCTCGACGCCCCGTTCGGTGGTCACCTCCACGGCCCGGCCGCGGGCCGTAAGCCGGAGGAACGGATCGGCGGCCAGGAAGCTGTAGCGGCCCACCCGCTCCCCGCCCACCACGCTCTCGAACAGGCAGGCCGAGGCGCCGGCGTCGAGCCGGGCGAAGGCGGAAACCGGCGTGAGCGCGTCGGCGAACAGTCGCCGGTAGACGGGCACCAAACGATGGGTGGCCGCCAACTCGCGAAAGCGGGTTCTGTCCGGTAGGTGCGGCATGGGACGGGCGCGGCGGGGCGGCGGAGAGGCGGCCGAAGCGGCCAGCGTACCCGTGGCCCGGGGCCGCGAACAGCCGGCCGCCTCCGGCGGGCATTGGGGCTGGCGCGGGCCGGCGGCGCCCGTGGAGGCGACCGCTCGCAGGGGAGCCGCTATGATTGCCGTGACCTTGTGCGGGAGCCGCCCATGAAGTGCCAGCAGTGCGACAAGCAGGCCGTGTTTCACATCACCGAACTGGAGTCGGGTGATGTCCGGGAGCTGCACCTCTGCGAGGATCACGCGCGGGCTTACCTCAATCAGGCCGAGGGGGGCGGAGGCTCCGACGAGCCGGCGGAGACGGGTGGCGGGCCGCTGACCGGCCCGCTCACGGTCGGGCAGACGGCCGACGAACTGGCCGTGCTCGACAAGAAGGCCTGTGACATGTGCGGCATCACCTTCTTCGAGTTTCGCAACCAGGGCCGGCTCGGCTGCCCCCACGACTATGCCCAGTTCGAGAAGGAACTCGAGCCGCTGATCGCCAACATCCACGGCGCGACGCGGCACACCGGCCGCCGCCCCGAGCCGGCCGCGACGGGCCGGCCTGAGGGCACGGAGGAGCTCACCTCGGTGATCGGCCTGCGCCGCGACATGCAGGAGGCGATCGCCGACGAGGCCTACGAACGGGCCCAAAAGATTCGCGACGCGATCCGCACCATCGAGGCCCGCTGGCTCGGCGGCCCTCCCGCCTAGCACCCCCTCCCGCCGCGCTCACCACGGCCACCCATGACACTCGAATCCCTCACGCAAGCGACCGGCGAATGGCTGAAAGGCACGGGTCCGGAATCGGACATCGTGATGAGCAGCCGCGTGCGCCTGGCCCGCAACCTCGCGCAGTTTCCCTTCGTCGGCCGCGCCACGGAGCAGGACCGGGCCGAGATCGAGCGGCTCCTGCGGGAGCGGATTGCCACGGCCCCGGTCGGCCAGAGCCTCGAATACATCGACGTCGGCCGGCTCGAGGAGATCGACCGCCAGTTTCTGGTGGAGCGGCAGTTGATCAGCCGTGAGCACGCCGAGGCCCAGGGGGCTCGGAGCGTGGCCATCGACCGGCTCGAGCAGGTCAGCCTGATGATCAACGAGGAAGACCACCTCCGGATCCAGTGCATGCACAGCGGCCTCGACCTCAAGGGCGTGTGGGAGCAGATCCGGGTGGTCGACGACCAGGTCGGTCGGGTCATTCCCTACGCGTTCCACGAGCGGTGGGGCTACCTCACCGCCTGCCCCACCAACGTGGGCACCGGGATCCGCGTCAGCGTCATGCTCCACCTGCCGGCGCTCGTGATCACCCGCCAGATCGACAAGGTGTTTCGCAGCCTCCACAAGATCTCGCTGGCCGTCCGGGGCCTGTATGGCGAGGGCTCGCAGGCGATGGGCGACTTCTACCAGATCTCCAACCAGACCACGCTCGGCCGGACGGAAGAAGAGCTCGTCGAGCAGGTGGGCGACGTGGTGCCCGTCCTGATCGACTACGAGCGCCGGGCCCGGGAGTTTCTCGTCCGCGAGACCCAGCAAAACGTGCACGACCAGGTGAGCCGCGCCTTCGGCATCCTGCGGACGGCCCAGACGATCAGCGCCGAAGAGACGATGCAGTTGCTCTCCCGCGTGCGGATGGGGGTGCTCCTCGGACTGATCGGCGACGTCAATATCGCCGACATCAACTCCCTGCTCGTCCGCACCCAGCCGGCCCACCTCCAGAAGCTCCGCGGCCTCGAGCTCGACACGAAAGACCGCAACATCGAGCGGGCCCGCTACCTCCGGCAACACTTCGAAGGCGCCGGGCCGACGCAGAACTGACTTTACGGCTGCAGGGGCATCCATGCCCCCTGCAGCCTTCGCGGCCCTCGGGCCTTCGGCCCCGGCCGCCGGCCGCACCACCGGGCGGCCGTGTTCGTGCG
>JBILOA010000196.1:0-4676 GCA_044374735.1 Pirellulales bacterium
GCCGTCGATATAGAGGCTTTCCGGGGCTTTCGGATCCTTGGTACCCGTGCTCGCGAACAGCAGCCGCTGGGGTACCGCGCCAAAGCTGCAGAGCCGCTCGAACCGGTCCGACGCCAGCAGGTCGCGGTACGCCTGGTACGAAAGTTCGCCGACGGCGATCCCGAGTCGGTTCACGAGTTCCGGGGGCAGCGTCTTGGCCGTGGCGCCATCCCAGCGGCTGATGAAGAGCGACGCCACCGAGCAGACCCGGGGCGGAAGCCCGGCCTCGATCCGCCGCTCGATGCCCCGCAGATAGGCCTCGGCGGCCGCCAGATACTGCTCCCGCGTGAACAGCAACGTCACGTTCACGGGCACCCCCGCGGCGATCGCCTCCTCGATGGCCGGCAGCCCCTCGGGCGTGCCGGGAATCTTGATGAACAGGTTCGGGCGGCCCGCCCGGGCGTGGAGGGCCTTGGCCTGGGCGAGCGTGGCGGCGGTATCGTAGGCGAGCCTGGGCGACACCTCGAGCGACACCCAGCCGTCGATGCCACCAGTGCGGTCGAAGACCGGCCGAAACAGGTCGGCCGCCCGCTGGAGATCCTCGATCGCGATCTCGAAGAATGCCTCCTCGGCGGCGAGCTTCCGGCCCCCGAGCGCCGCGAGGGCCGTGTCGTAAAAGGTCGTGTCCTTGACGGCGAGGTTGTAGATGGAGGGGTTGCTCGTGAGACCCGTCACGTGGAAGTCATCGATGTAGCGGGCGAGGGTGCCGTCGTCGAGCAGGCCGCGGGTGATGTTATCGAGCCAGAGGCTCTGGCCGACGCGGGCCAGGGCGGCGGTGGAGGCAGACATGGCAGGTTCCTGGGCTATGGGACGGACATGCAGGGAACACTGTACCAGCCTGAAAAAAGCCGGTGGAAATGCCACGCCAATACCGCGTCCCGATCCGACCCGTCAGTCCTGGCGATTCCGCGGGCCTCGCTCGGGCCGGGCCTGAGTAACGCAGGCCGGGTCGGGCTTGTCGGGAAGGGTGGCCTTCCAGGCCGCGATCGCCCCCGTCATGCGGCCGACGATGTCGGGGTGCTCGCGGCTGACATCCTTCGACTCGCGCCGGTCGGAAGCGAGATCGTAGAGTTCGGTGCGGCCGCCATCCGCGCTGACGTACAGTTTCCAGTCGCCGTCGCGCATGGCGTCGCTGGCCCATTGCTGTGAGCGGGGATTGTTGGCACCCGCCCTGACGTGCCAAAAAATCGGTGTGGTGCGTCGGATCGGCTCGCCCTGCCACGACCGGAGCAGGTTTTCGCCGTCGCCTCGATACCCGGCGGGAAGCACCGCACCCGCAACCACGCAGAGCGTCGGCAGGAGATCCACAGCGGTGAATACGGTGGTGTCGTTGATCGCTCCGGCGGGGGCCTTCCCGGGCCAGCGAACGAGGAACGGCGTGCGCACTCCCCCCTCATGCAGATGCGCTTTGCGACCCCGGAGCCCGCCGGTTGAGCCGACGCTGTAATACATGCCGAAGCCTTTTGTCAGGTCGCCGTCCTCCGGATTCGGCGGACGGACGTCTGGCTGCCATTCGTGCCCGGCGGGGCCGTTGTCGCTCGAAAAAATGACGATTGTGTTGTTCTCGACGCCGCTGAGCCGAAGGGCCTCGAGAACTCGGCCCACCGTTTGGTCGGCTTCAAACACCGTGGCCGCATACACCTGCCGCCGTGGATCAAGTTTCTGAAACCTGTCCAGTGACGTCCGGCTGGGCTGCATGATGAGGTGCGTCTGGGGGATCCAGACGTTCAACAGAAACGGCTGCCTGTGCTTCAGGCTGTCGATGAACCGCACCGCCGAGTCGGCGACCTGCCGCTTCGAAAGCTGGGGGCCCGGGCCGTGATACACCTCGGACTGGTCCACCCCATAAGCCTCCATGGCCGGGGAGTCGGGCAGATCGCCGGCCCCCATGTGCCATTTGCCAACGTGGGCCGTACGGTAGCCGGCCTCCCGCAGGAATCGGGGGAGCGTTGGGGCCCGGGGGTCGAGCCAGTCGGCCATTCCTTGGGCGCGGTTTTGCTCCGGTGACCCGATGGCCGTGTTGATGCAGTACCGCGCGGGGAACTGTCCCGTCATGGCCGCGACGCGGCTCGGAGAACAGACCGGACTAAGGACGTTGAACTGATGAAAGTCGATCCCTTCCTTGGCGAGGCGATCGAGGTTCGGCGTCTCAAGCCACGATGTGCCGTGACTGGCGATGTCACCCCATCCCATGTCGTCCGCATAGATGAAGACGATGTTGGGACGCTCCGCGGCGGAAACTGGGGGCTCGACGGCCAAGGAGAGCGGGCCCAACCACTGGGCCAACACCGCGCCGGCTATGCCGACAAGGGCACGGATATGTCCCACGATTGATCCCTTTGCGCTACGGTCCGGCCGCCGGCGGATGATGCTGACGCGTCGGCCATGCCCGGCCGATCAGGCGTCACGGGAAAGGCAGCGAAGGCCGCACCACAGGATCATACGCTGGGCGGGTCGCGGCCGTCGCTTCGACGGCTTCACGTCGACGATGCCGCCCGCGGCGGCCCGTGCGGGCAGGATGATTTCCCGGACGTCAGCGATCGGAGGGGTCGTCGAACACTTCGTCGTCGTCCGCGTCTGTTTCCCAGTCGTCTTCGCCAGGCTCCTCGACGTCGTGCGACTCGTCGTCCAAGGAGTCCTCTTCCCATTCGCCCGACACATCCCGAAGCGGTCGGACCGCCGCCTCGTTGGCATGGGGCTGGATCTTCAGCTTCCGCGGGGCGGGATCGGGGGGCAGGGGCTCGGCACCGGTGCGGGCGGCCCATTCCTCCATCGTGATCAGCACCTCGCGGGCCTGGCTCCCCTTGTACTCGCCCACCACGCCGTCTTCGGCCATGAAGTCGATCAGGCGGGCTCCACGCCCGTAGCCCACGCCCAGGGCCCGCTGCAGCAGCGACACGCTGCCGCGGCCCTCCCGGATGATCACCTCGACGGCCGCCTCGTAGAGGTCGTCCTTGTCGCGGGGATCCTCGCCCTTCTTGCCCTCCGCGTCCTCCGCCCCGGCGGGCTGGAGGTTGACGAGTTCGGCAGCGTACTGCGGCTCGGTCGTGCCGATCGCGGCCATCACGCGGCCGATCTCCTCGTCGGAGAGGAACGTGCCCTGGCCGCGGAGGATCTGGCTCGTGCCCGGCGAGAGGAACAGCATGTCGCCGTTGCCGAGCAGCCGCTCGGCCCCCATCTCGTCGAGCACCACGCGGCTGTCGGTGCGACTGGCCACCTGGAAGGCGATCCGCGCAGGCAGGTTGCTCTTGATCAGGCCGGTGATCACGTCGACCGTGGGCTTCTGCGTGGCCAGGATCAGGTGGATGCCCACCGCCCGGCTCTTCTGCGCGAGCCGGATGATGTGGGCCTCGATCTCCTTGCCCGCCGTCATCATCATGTCGGCGATCTCGTCGGCGATCATCACGATGAAGGGCATGGTCGTGGGGATCGCGGCGGCCTCTTCCTCGCTGGCAGGGTTGATCCGCTTCAGGAGCTCCTCGCGGCCCAGGGCGTTGTATTGCGTCAGGTGACGCACCCCGACCTTCGCCAGCAGCGAATACCGCTGTTCCATCTTCTCGACGGCCCAGGCCAGGATCGCCTCGGCCTTCTTCATGTCGGTGACCACCGGGTGCATCAGGTGGGGCAGCGACTTGTAGGGCGTGAGTTCGACCATCTTGGGGTCGATCATCAGCATCCGCACCTCGTCGGGCCGCCGCGTCATCAGCATCGAGACGATGATCGAGTTCAGGCAGACCGACTTGCCCGTGCCCGTTCGGCCGGCGATCAGCAAGTGCGGCATGCTCGCCATGTCGACCACCATCGGGTTGCCGGCCACGTCCTTGCCCAGGAAGATCGGGATCTTCATCGACCGGCTCTTCGACTGCGTCTCCTCGATCACCTCGCGGAGACGGACCATCTGCCGGGTGGTGTTGGGCACTTCGATGCCGACCGAGTTCTTGCCCGGGATCGGAGCCACGATCCGGACGCTGGGCACGCGGAGCGCGATCGCCAGGTCGTCGGCGAGATTCGTGATCTTAGCCAGTCGCAGGCCGGCCTCGAGCTCGATTTCGTATTGCGAGATCACCGGGCCGGTCTCGATCTCGACCACCTTCACCTTGAAGCCGAACTCGCCGAAGGTCTTCTCGAGCACCTTGGCCCGGTCGCGGACCTCCTGCTCCTGTTGGTCGAGCTGGAGGTATTCGGTCGCCAGGAGGAGGTCGAGCGAGGGCAGCTCGTAGTCGCCGACGGGCTCGGGCGAGAGCTCGAGATGGGCCGCGGGCGCGGCTCGACGGCTGGCCCGCGTGCGGATCGGCACCGCGGCGGCCGGTTCGGCCTCTTCTTCCTCCGGCTCGTCGGCATCGGCCTCGGTTTCGATCGCGTTCGGCAGCTCGTCTTCGCACTCGAGGGCCGGCTCGACCGGTGCCGCCACTGGCGGCTCGCGGCGCCGGACGCGGATCGTCGGCTCCTGGTCGTCGGCGGGCTCGTCGTCGTCGGCTTCGGGGGTGAGCACCGACAGCCGGCGTCGCAGGCCGGGGAAGGCCGCGGTCAGGTCGACCTGCTCCGCATCGGGATCGCTCGCGGCCGCCGGCCTGGCGACGCGGCGGAGGCGAACGTTGCCGGCCGCGGTGGCGGCGGCGACCGCCACGGCGTGGATG
>JBILOA010000197.1:0-4669 GCA_044374735.1 Pirellulales bacterium
AGCAACGGGAAAGGGGGCGTCGGGGAAGCTCTGGAAATCGATCGATGGAGGATCACGTTGGGCGCAACTTGCCTTCGATGGGGACTTTGACGGCCAAGGTCCCTCGGCGCTCTGCGGTGAGGTGATTGCGATCGACCACCGGAACCGAGACCGGCTTTTTGTCGGCTGCGAATCGAAGGGCTTCTTCAAGAGCGAGGATGGTGGAGCGACGTTTACGCAGCTTGGTTGCCAAGCGGAGCGCATCACCTCCGTCGTCCTCTGGCCATGGGAGAAACACTATCCGGCCCCGGCGCGGGGCAAAACCCATCTGTGTGTGACCACGTGTGCGGACGCGCAGATGGAGCACCTCGGCCGTGGCCGTCCGCGGGTCACCACCGCTGCGAGCGCCTCCAAGTCGTACATCACGCGCGACGATGCAAAGTCGATCGAGGTGTCGGAGCAGCGCGAGGATTGTGGCTTTTACAACGTTGCGTTCGACAAGGCGATGCAGTCGACCAACGAGATGCGGTACGCAACCAGTCACGGGTATCAGACCCAGGTCTTCGAGGGTTGGCACATGGCGTTGTATCCACCACAGAAGCACCTGGAGTGGTTTCGGCCGTATACGGCAGTCGCTGCGGCGGCCCAAGGTGACGCAAAGTTCGGCCGCTTCATCGCCGGGGCGCTTGTTCCGGAGCAACCAGGCCGCTATTCGGTGAGCGAGCGATGGGCGTTCGAATGGTCGTGGCTG
Organism: Pirellulales bacterium; assembly: GCA_044374735.1. Taxonomy (GTDB): domain Bacteria; phylum Planctomycetota; class Planctomycetia; order Pirellulales; family UBA1268; genus QWPN01. Next base: position 731 of record JBILOA010000197.1, read on the forward strand.
GTGCCGAAGGCCGGCCGCAGCAGCGAGCGGCCCAGCGGCGGCTTGATCGCAGCGGCGTGCGACCAAGTCCAGGGCAAGCAGTGGTATTTCCTGCACACCGATGGCCTCTATGCTTCCGACGACTCGGGTGCAAGCGTGAACAAGGTGCTGGAAAATCCCTAGGGCGTGGTTCTTCGTCGCCTGGGACCGTGGCCCGTGCGCGCGCCGCAACGGCCAAGCCGGCGGAGTCGTGAGCCGCCGGCCGGCTCGAGCCGGTATGCTCTGGGCCACGAACTGCCGTCTCGTCACCAGGGCCACCCAGCCATGCCACCTGTGCACGTCTCGACGCACCCGCTCGTGGCCCACCACGTGTGCACGCTCCGCAACCCGGCCACCCAGCCGTCGGAGTTTCGCCGGGTGGTGCGGCAGTTGACGACGCTCGTCGCCGTGGAGGCGACCGCCGGCCTGCCCACCCGCGGCGTGCGGGTGCCGACGCCCTTGGGCGAGGCTGCGGGCCGCGTGCTCGCCGACCGGATCGCGATCGTGCCGATTCTCCGGGCGGGCCTGGGGATGGCCGACGGCCTCCTGGACCTGATCCCCGACGCCGAGGTCTGGCACGTGGGGCTGTATCGCGACGAGGCCACGCTCCAGCCCAAGGAGTACTACAACAAGCTGCCGAAGAAGCTCGGCGCGAGCGTCGCGATCGTGGTCGATCCGATGCTCGCCACCGGCGGCTCGGCCGTCCGCACCTGCGAGATCCTCCGGGCGGTCGGGATCCCGCGGCTCGTGTTCCTCGCCCTGATCGCCTCGCCGCAGGGCGTGGAGACGCTCGCGGCGGCGGTGCCCGACGTGGCGATTCACGTCGCGGCCCTCGACGAGGGGCTCAACCAGGTGGGCTACATCGTGCCCGGCCTCGGCGATGCGGGCGACCGGCAGTTCGGCACCGTGCCGGCGGAGTGAGCGGCCGCGGCCACGATGAAGCCGCCACCGAGGAGCGCCCGACATGCGAGCCGTCGATCTGATCCGTCGCAAGCGGGACGGCGGGGAGCTTTCCCGCGAGGAGATCGGATTTCTCGTCGAGGGCCTGACCGATGGCATCGTGCCCACCTACCAGTGGGCGGCGCTGGCGATGGCGATCGTGTGGCGGGGGATGACGGCGGAGGAGACCGCGGCCCTGGTCGAGGCGATGCTCCATACCGGGACGGTGCTCGATCTCTCCGACATCCCCGGCCCCAAGGTCGACAAGCACTCGACCGGCGGCGTGGGAGACAAGACGAGCCTGATCCTCGCGCCCGTGGCGGCCGCCTGTGGCGTGACCGTGCCGATGGTCTCCGGCCGGGGTCTGGGCCACACCGGCGGCACGCTCGACAAGCTCGAGAGCATCCCCGGCTTCCGGATCGACCTGGATCTGGCCGCCTACCGCCGCGTGGCCCGCGAGTGCGGCCTGGTCCTGATCGGCCAGACCGCCGAGATCGCCCCGGCCGACCGCGTGCTCTACGCGCTCCGCGACGCCACGGCCACCGTCGAGAGCATCCCGCTGATCACGGCCTCGATCCTCTCCAAGAAGCTCGCCGAGGGGATCGACGCCTTGGTGCTCGACGTCAAGTGCGGCGACGGGGCCTTCATGAGCCGCATCGAAGACGCCCGGGCCCTGGCGGCGAGCATGACCACGATCGGCCGGGCCCTCGGCAAGCCGGTGCAGGCGATCCTCACGAGCATGGACGTGCCGCTGGGCCGGATGGTGGGCAATGCGCTGGAGGTCCGGGAATCGGTCGACTGCCTCAAGGGCGAAGGCCCGGCCGATCTGATGGAAGTGTCGCTCGAACTCGCCGCCGAGATGCTCCTGCTCGGGGGCGTGGCGACGAGCCGCGACCAGGCGCTCGACCGCTGCCGCCGCGCGATCGCCGATGGCTCGGCGCTCGAGCGGTTTCGCCGGGTGGTCGTGGCTCAAGGCGGTGACGGCCGCGTCTGCGACGAACCGGAGCAGGTGCTCCCCCGCGGCGCCTGCGTGGAGCTCGTGCGGGCCGAACGGTCGGGCTCCGTGCACGCACTCAAGGCCTGGGCGGTGGGGCAGGCCTCGATGATCCTGGGCGCCGGCCGACGGACGGCCGAGGACGCGATCGACCCGGCCGCGGGGATCGTCCTCCATCGCACCGTCGGCGACCGAGTGGCCGCGGGCGACGTGCTCGCCGAGCTTCACTTCAATCCGCCCTTCGCCGCCGCGCTCCCGGAGGCGCTGGCGATGTTTCGCGATGCGGTCGACATCGGCGCCGAGCCAATGACCCGGCCACCGCTGATTCTCGAGCGGTTGTAGGCCGGCACGCCTCGGGCGCGGTAGCCTACCGGCCTTCGCTGGAGGCCCGAGCCATGAACGACCTGTCGCGATTCCAGGGCCTCGCCGGCGTGGCGGTGATCCTCGGGCTGCTCTGGCTGCTCTCCGAGAACCGCCGGGCGATCTCGCTGCGGATGGTGGTCGGCGGGCTCCTGCTCCAGGTGGGCCTGGGCTTCGCGCTGCTGCGAAGCGCCGCGGGCCGGCGGGTGCTCGACGCGGCGGCCGCCTGGGTCAACTCGATCCTGGCCTGTGCGCTCGACGGGGCGCGGTTTCTGTTCGGCGACAAGCTCGTGGCCGCCGACGGGCCCGCGGGCTTCGTGTTCGCCTTCCAGGTGCTGCCCACGATCGTGTTCGTGGCGGCCCTGTTCGCCGTGCTCTACCACCTGGGCGTGATGCAACTGGTCATTCGCGGCGTGGCCTGGGTGACGGCCCGCGTGCTCGGTTCGAGCGGAGCCGAGACGATGAACGCCGCCGCCTCGATCTTCCTCGGCCAGACCGAGGCGCCCCTCACGATTCGGCCCTACCTCCCCCGGCTCACCCGCTCGGAGCTGCTCGTGGTGATGGTCAGCGGCATGGGGCTCGTGTCGGGCGGGATGCTCGCCGCCTACATCGGCTTCATCGGCGGCGGCGACCCGGCGCTGCGGGAAGCGGCGTCGCGGAGCCTGCTGACGTCGATTCTGATGACCTTTCCGGCCACGATCTACCTCTCCAAGATCGCCGTACCCGAGACCGACGCACCCGAGACGCTCGGCCGGCTTGCGTTCGACGATGAGCGGCCCGACGCCAACCTGATCGACGCCGCGGCCCGCGGCACCCGCGAGGGGCTGATGCTGGCCGTGAACGTGGGGGCGATCCTGATCGCGTTCATCGCGCTGGTGACCCTCGTGAACCTCGGTCTCGGCTGGCTCGGCGGCTTCCTCGCCGACCCCGACCTTTCGATCGAAAAGATCCTCGGCTGGCTGCTGGCTCCGCTGGCTTGGCTGATCGGCGTGCCCTGGAGCGAATCCGGCACGGTCGGCGGCCTGCTCGGCCTGCGGAGCGTGACCAACGAGGCGGTGGCCTACGAGGAACTGGGCAAGCTCGCGCGGGGCGCTGGCCTGGGAGAGCGATCCACGATGCTCGCCACGATCGCGATGTGCAGCTTCGCCAACCTCTCGAGCATCGGGATCCAGGTGGGCGGCATCGGGGCGCTCGTGCCCGAGCGGCGGGCCGACCTGGCCCGGCTGGGGATCAAGGCGCTCGTGGTCTCGACGCTCGCGACGGCGCTCTCGGCGGCGATCGCCGGCGTAGTGGCCTGAGCGCCGACGGCCCACCGCTAGCGGGCCGGCAGCTCGCAGTGGCTGCCGAAGGCGCCGCGGGCTCGGATCGCGGCGGCCACCTCGGGCGTGACGAGCTCCTGCCAGGAGGGATCGCCCGAGCAGAGCCGGTCGCGGACCTCGTCGCTCGAATAGGTCCGCAAGGCGGTGGGGTCGCACGCGAGCCCGCGGACGAGGCCGTTGGCCCGCAGGTGCTCGAGCAGGTGCGCCAGGTGCGGGGCGACGCGGAGGGTGTCGGCCGTCACGACGGTGCCGTCGATCGCGTCGCGGGTGGGATGCACGTAGAGCCGGGCCGAATCGGTGAACAGCCGG
>JBILOA010000198.1:0-4660 GCA_044374735.1 Pirellulales bacterium
CCGGCCGAGGGCCACGCGCATCGGACGCTGTTCTTCACGCAGCCGGGGCTCTACCAGGTGGGGATCCAGGCCGCGGGCTTGAATGGCTCGGCCCAGGTGAGCGGTTCGGCCGTCTACAACTTCGAGGTCGTGCCCGAACCCTCGACGCTCGCCCTGGCGGCCCTTGCGGCCGCCGCTGGCATCCCGCTGGCTCGGCTTCGCCGCCGCGGTCGCTGACCCCGGCGGAGGGTCGCGGCCGCTTGCGAAAAAACCGGGCCGGCCGGAAATCCGGCAGGTCCGGTTAGCAGAGCGACCCGCGTGCGGTTTCCTCCGCGGGCCACTCCTCCCCAGCCCGCGAGGATTTCGCATGATCGCCATCGCCCGTCCACGGAAGTCCGCAACCCGCTCGCCCCGCTCGTCCGGGACGAAAGTCGGAGGCAAACTCCCGACCAAGAGTCGGCGAAGCGTGGTGGCTCGCGCCGCTCGCCTGGCCGAACTCCGGGCCCGGCGGGAGAGCCTCTTCGCCCGGTCAATCGACTACATCCCCTGCCGGCAGTTCTCCAAGGCCGACGCCGAGCGGCTGGCCACGGATCTGCCCGCCGCGGCAGCCGTTCCGCTCGAGCGAGCAGATGCGGCTCCTCCGACCGGCGCCGGCATCACGCCGTACATCGCGAGCCTCTACCAAACCCGGCTCTTGGCGAAGGAAGAGGAGCAGTTTTACTTTCGCCGGATGAACTGGCTGAAGTTCCGGGCCGCGGCGGTCCGCGGTCGGCTCGACCGGCGGCGGGCCTCGCTCCGGCAGATCGAGCAGGTCGAGGGACTGCTCGCCGAGGCCGAGACGGTCAAGGCGATCCTGATCACCGCCAACCTCCGCCTGGTCGTGTCGATCGCGAAGAAGTTCGTCGATGCCACCTGGGCGTTCGAGGAACTCGTGAGCGAGGGCAACCTGGCCCTGATGCGGGCGGTGGAGAAGTTCAACTTCGCCCTCGGCAACCGGTTCAGCACCTACGCCACGTACGCCATCCAACGGCACTTCTATCGGCTTTCGCACCGCGGCCGGCAGCTGCGGAAGCGGTTCGTGGCCGACGACGAGGCGCTCAAGGATCGGGCTGCCGCCGAGCAGGTTCACGACTACTGCTCGAGCGACCAGATCGCGATGCTCAAGGACCTGTTCGCGGGCTTCCTTGCCGAACTCGAGCCCCGCGAGCGGCGGATCGTGGTGGCCAGGTTCGGTTTCGACGGCAAGCCGCCGCGAACCTTCCGCGAGCTCGGCAGCCAGATGGGCGTCTGCAAGGAACGGATCCGGCAGATCCAGGGCCGCGCCATGGACAAACTGCGGGAACTCGCGGCCGAGGCCAAGCTCGAGCAGACCGTGGGAAACTGGCTGTGACGACGCTCCTCTCCGCCCGCGAGCCCGCCCGATGAGCCAGCGGGTGTTCATCGTCGGTGGAGCCGGCGGGATCGGTGCGGCGCTCGCCCGCAGCATCGTGGCAGGCGGCGGAAGCGTGTTCCTGGCCGGCCGCGACGCAGCCAAACTGTCGGCCCTCGCTGCCGAACTCGGGGCGGCGCACGCCCCGCTCGATGCGTCCGATCCCGATGCGGTCGACGCCTGCGCCGACGGTGCCGCCGACGCGCTGGGTGGACTCACCGGCATCGCCTGCTGTGCCGGCTCGCTTCTGCTCAAGCCCGCCCACCTCACGACGACGGCCGAGTGGCAGGCGACTCTCGCCGCGAACCTCACGACGGCCTTCGGCTGCGTGCGGGCCGCGGGCCGGCTCCTCAAGACCACGGGGGGCTCGGTCGTGCTCGTGTCGAGCGCGGCGGCGCGGATCGGCCTGGCCAATCACGAGGCGATCGCCGCGGCCAAGGCGGGCATCGTGGGCCTGATGCTCTCGGCGGCCGCCACCTACGCGCGGCAGCGAATCCGGTTCAACGCCGTCGCCCCCGGCCTCACCAAGACGCCGCTCACCCAGGGCCTCGTGGCGAGCGAACTCGCGGAAAAGGCCTCGATCGGCATGCACCCGCTCGGCCGGCTCGGCACGCCCGAGGACGTGGCCAGAGCGATCCTGTTCCTGCTCGACCCCGCCCAGGACTGGATCACGGGTCAGGTGCTCGGCGTGGACGGGGGCCTGGCGAGCCTGAAGACCAGGCAAGCCTGACCGCCGTCCGGACGCGGCCGCCCGGCGCCGGCCCCCACCCACCCCTGCGGGGAAGGCGTTCGAAGCCGTCGCTTCGGGCAAGTAGACTCCGGGCATGGTCGAGGCGTCTTCCAGCAACGCGAGGCTGGTCCGATCGACTCGCCGGGGGTTCACCCTGGTCGAGTTGTTGGTGGTGATCGCCATCATCGCCACGCTCATCGGCCTCCTGTTGCCGGCCGTGCAGAGCGCCCGCGAAAGCGCCCGCCGCACCCAGTGCGCCAACCATCTGCGGCAGCTCGGGCTGGCGATCATGGCGCACGAGTCGGGCCGTAAGATCTTCCCCACCGGCCGGCTGTCCCGCGAGCCGGACGGCTACGGCTGGACCTTTCGCCTGCTGCCGTATCTCGAGGAGGAGGCGATCTTCGACGCCTGGGTTCCCGATGCTCCGGTCTTCGACGCGCGGAACGCCAAGGCGATGCGGACCCCGGTGGCCGGGTATTACTGCCCCAGCCGCCGCGGCCCCGCCGCCGACCGCAACTTCGACAACAACAACCAGCGGCCCCCGGTGCTCGGCGTCGCGGCCGGCGGCGACTATGCCGCCAGCGCCGGCAGCTGGTTCATGTACGCCTCCGAGAGCGGGATTCCCGACGGCAAGAAGGCCGGACCGATCTTCACCTTCTCCAAGGTCAAGCCCGCGCACGTCAGCGACGGGATGAGCAAGACCTTCGTCATCGGTGAACGGCACATTCCGCCGGCCGACCCTACCTGGGGCGACATGACCCAGCGCTGGCAGGGCGACACGGCTCTGTTTCCCTCCGACACACCCGACGTGCTGTTCCGCGACGTCTACCGGGGGCTGGCCGCCGCTCCCGACGATCGCAGCCCCCGCAAGTTCGGCAGTCGCCACACCGATGTCGTGCAGTTCGTGTTCCTCGACGCCCACGTCGAGCCGATCGCGACCGACACCGACCGCGAGGTGCTGCTGCGGTACGCGCTGATCGGGGATGGGATGGATCCGACCGCCGTGATCGACGACGGCGGCGACGACGGCACCTGACGACTCGGGCCAGGCCATGTCGCGACCCCGCTCCCACGCCCCCGATCCCGGCACCCAGGCCGGCGTCCGCCCCTGGCTCGTGGTGGCGGCGCTCGCGCTCGTCGCCGCGCTGGCCGCCGGGCTCTGGCTGCTCTGGCCCCGCGAGGACAAGCTCGGCGCGGTGACCGCCATCCAGAAGCAGCTTCTCGAACGCGGCGGCAAGCCCAGTCGCTCGAGCATCGACCAGCTGATCCGCACCGTCGACCGGCTAGACCGCCGCGAGGTCGGAGCCGCCTTTCGCGCCGCGGGCGAGGAGTGGAAGCGGATCCGGCAGGAGGCGATCGACGCCTACTTCCAGGCCGCGGCCGCCGAACGGCCCCGGCTGCTCGACGAGCACCTTGCCCGGCTGGTGGCCTACCACGACCTGCTCGTGGCGATGAACCCGGGAGCCCAGCCCGGCTCACCCGCCATGCTGCCCCGCGACCGCCGCCGACGTGACCCGCAGGCCAAACCGCCGGCCAAGCTCCCGGCCGAGGCGGAGGCGGAAGCCGCCCGCCGGCAGCTTGCCGAGCGGTTCGACGAGGCGGTCGAGGCCTACGCGAAGTCCCGCGGCCAGCCGCTGCCCGTCTTCCGCTGATCGTCCGCCGCTCATCGTGCCCCCCCCGCACCCCGGAACCCATCCCATGCGCCCTTCGTCATCCCGCCGCCCGCAGCTGGTGGTGATCGGTCTGTTCCTCACGCTTGCGGGCGGTGCCTGGGCGCCGATCGTGGCCGCCGAACCGGCGGCCGCCGGGGCGACCCACGAGACACGAGACGTGCTCGGCTGGACGCTCCATCTAAGCAAGCCGCTCGTGGCAGCCGACCCCGAGGCGACCGCGACGGCCGTCAAGCTCCTCGAGCAGCAGCTCGCCGAGGTCGTGCGGGTGGTGCCAGCGGCCGCCGTGGCGAAGCTGCGGGAGACGCCGCTCTGGTTCTCGCCCGAGTATCCGGGCGTGCCGCCGCGGGCCGAGTTCCATCCCGACGCCGGCTGGCTCCGCGCCAACGGCCGCGACCCGGCGTTGGCCCGCGCGATCGAGTTCACGAACATCCGGATCTTCCCCGAGGAGTGCGACCGGATGCCCAACTTCGCGCTCCATGAACTGGCCCACGCCTATCACTTCCGCGTGCTGGGCTTCGACGACCCGGCGATCAAGGACGCCTTCGAGCGGGCCCGGGCGGCGGGGCTCTACGACAAGGTCGAGCAGCGTCACGGCGGCGGGCGGCCCAACTCGATCGGCCAGGCCTACGCGATGAGCGATGAGAAGGAGTATTTCGCCGAGACGACCGAGGCCTTCTTCTCGCGGAACGACTTCTTCCCGTTCAACCGCGAGCAACTCGCGGCCCACGACCCCCGGATGCTCCGCGTCCTCGAGACCGCCTGGGGCGTCGCACCCGCCGGGCCGGCCGCCGCCTCCAAGCCCGTCCGCGTTTATATCTTGGCCGGGCAGTCGAACATGGAAGGCCACGG